>CANCGR010000549.1 GCA_947377625.1 Gammaproteobacteria bacterium
CGTCAACACGGACGCCAACGGACGCTTCACCTTCTTCGCGCCGCTCAAGCTCACGCTGGGTCGGGAGACGTCGGAATTCACCGCCGAGGGCAGTGGCGCTCGCGGCCGCTCCGACCGGCGCACGACGCTCAACCTCACCGGCGCTCGCCTCGTGCTCGACCATCTCGCGCTGCTCGCGGCGCCGTTGAACGCGATGGAAATGATTTCTCTTTCCGCCCGTGACTTCGACCGGCTCAGCGCTCCCACCATCATCTCCGGCTCGCGGGACGGTGCTCCTTTCTGGGGCCGCGCCAGCCGCCGCGTGGGTTTCGAATTCGCGCACGTGACGGCGTCCGGCCAACCATACGGGGAGATCGGCGGAACGCTTTTTCTCGATCCGGAAAAACTCAGCCTTGAAGGCGGTCGTGGTGTCTTTCACGAAGATCGCCGGGTCCGCGGACAAGCCACGCTCACCTTCGATCCGAAAGCGGAGTTGCCTTACCGGCTGCGCGGCACCGCGGCCGTCGACGAAATCGATGCCAGCCTCCTGATTGGGACGAAACCAGCCGACATCGAGCCGCTCATGCGCGGCCGGTTTGCGGTGGCCGCCACGCTCACCGGCGACGGACTCAACCTGAACAACCTCGCCTGGAACACCGAAGAGGAGTTTCACCTGACATCGATCAAGGGCGGGAGCACCCGGTTGCTCGAGACCAAGGTCGCCAACGCGTTCACCGAGGCGCCGACGCCCGTGTCGGACGCCATCGGCACGGTCGGCGCCGTGTTCGGCAAATTGCTCGGCGCCAAAAGCAATATCCTGCAGGCGGAAAAAAATCCGGTCAGCGCCAACACCGACGCCGTGCTCAACTTCACCTACTCCACGAAGGAGTTTCGCTACGACCAGTTTGTCATCACTGCCGTGCGTTCCTCCAGCGGCACAATTCGGCTCAGCCAAATGGAACTGACTGCGCCCAACGAGCACTTCACGGGAACCGGCCAGGTGGACTATGCGCAAGGCCGCCCCCTCGAGAGCCGGCCACTCAGTCTGGATTGGCAGGCGGGCTTCCGCGGCGGGCCGGCGGGATTCTTAAAGGAGGCCGGGCTGCTCTCCGAACAAAAAGACGCGCAGGGCTACGCCCTCTTCAGCCACCCGATGCATTTCGGCGGCACGCTGGAAGAAATCGACCGCTCAGCGTGGCGCGAGATCCTCGTCAACGCGGCGGCGCCACCTGCGCCGAAAAAAGCCCGCGAGTAAGCCGACGGCCTGCCCGCATGAAACGGGGAGCGCCGGGGCACACGGGGCATTGACTCCACCGCCCGATTTCACCTCTCTCCTCGCGTCGCGGCCGACGCCGCAACCTCGAAACCCCAACCGCCGCACCACGCCCATGACTGAGCTTGCCCTCCACTCATCTCGCCTGCCCACGCCGGTTGCCTCGATCGCGCGCGCCTAAACCCGCCGCGAATTTCCGAATTCTGAAGGCCGCCCGCTGGGCGGCCTTTTTCGTTTCGCGTGCTCACCGCACGATCTTCGTTCCGCGTTTTCCGTCTCCTGTCTCCCGTTCTCCGTCTCTCCTGTCACTCCCATGAATCTCTCCTCCCTCGGCTGGGACGATTTCTTTTCCGGCCACTTCGCTCCGTTTGAGTCCACTCCCGACGGCTTCACGCCTGCGCGCGTCGCCCTGGAGCACAAGCACGCCTACGAACTCCTCTCCGCGTCCGGCGAACTCACCGCGGCGTGCACCGGCAAACTGCTCCACCTCGCGACGGCCCGCGACGCACTGCCCGCCGTCGGCGACTGGGTCGTCGTGCGGGTGCGCCCCGGCGAGGCGCAGGCGGACATCCACGCCGTGCTGCCGCGCAAAACGAAATTCTCCCGCCAGTCCGCCGGCGAGGCGCGCCACGCCACCGAGCAGATCGTTGCCGCCAATGTCGACACCGTGTTCCTCGTCACCGCGCTCGACGCCAACTACAACCTCCGCCGGATCGAGCGCTACCTCGCCGTCGCGTGGGACAGCGGCGCGCAACCTGTCGTCGTCCTCAACAAATCCGATCTGCACATCGATCCCGCCGCCGCGCGCGCCGAGGTCGAGGCGATCGCGCTGGGCGCACCCGTCCTCGCGCTCAGCGCCGAGCGCGACACCGATCCGGCGCACGCGCTCGCCCCGTGGCTCGCGCCCGGCCGCACCGTCGCGCTGCTCGGCTCGTCGGGCGTCGGCAAGAGCACGCTCATCAACCGCCTGCTCGGCGCCGCGCACCAACGCACCTCGGCGATCAGCGACGCCGTGGGCAAAGGCCGCCACACGACCACGCATCGCGAGTTGATCCTCGCGCCCTCCGGCGCGCTCGTGATCGACACGCCCGGCATGCGCGAACTCCAGCTCTGGGACGTCGACGAAGCCGCGCTCGACACCGCGTTCGCCGACATCACCGCGCTCGCGGCACAATGCCGCTTCGGCGACTGCGCGCATCGCGAAGAACCCGGCTGCGCGATCCGGGCCGCGCTCGACGACAGCTTGCTCGACTTCGATCGCTGGGCGAGTTTCCAAAAACTCCAGCGCGAGCAAGCCTACGCCGCGCGCAAGGCCGACCCGCGGCTCGAGCGCGAGACGAAGGCCGCGTGGAAAAAACTCCACAAGGCCGCGCGGCAAATCTACCGCGCAAAACACGGCGACTAAACCCTTCCTCCCTCCCCGCGCCTTCCTTCGCCCCAAATCCCATTTGTCATCCATTAGATGACAACGGCTGTTTTCCCCTATGAGCGGAAACCCTGTTTGTCATCCAATGGATGACAAACGTTTCGGGGTCGGGCGGGACGGCCGGGGCACACTCCGCGATTGCCCTCGCCGCATGCGCGCGTTCACTCCCGCCATGCGTTTCTTTCCCGCTTCCCTCACGGCCGCGCTGTTCGCCGCCGCCGCTTCGCTCGCCCCCGCCCGCACGCTTATTTATTGCGGCGCCCTGCTCGACAGCATCGCCGACGCGCCCAAAAAAGAAATGACCATCATCGTCGACGGCCAGCGGATCGCCGCGGTCGAGTCCGGCTACACGGCCGCGGGCGCGGGCGACAAAGTCATCGATCTCAAAAATGCCACCGTCACGCCCGGCTGGATCGATTGCCACGTGCATCTCGATCACCAGAGCTCGCCGACTTCCCAGATCGAAGGGTTCCAGCTCAATCCGGGCGACTACGCGCTCAACGCTGCGTTCTACGCGAAGAAGGAGCTCCTCGCCGGCTTCACCACGGTTCGCAATCTCGGCGACAACAACAACTCCACGATCGCGCTGCGCCGCGCGATCAACCTCGGGATGGCCGACGGCCCGCGCGTTTACACCGCGGGCAAATCGATCGCGACCACGGGCGGTCACGCCGACCCGACCAACGGTCGGAAATTCGATCTCATGGGCGATCCCGGTCCGGTGGACGGGGTGATCAACGGACCCGACGAGGCGCGCAAGGCCGTTCGCCAGCGTTACAAGGACGGCGTCGACGTCATCAAAATCACCGCGACCGGCGGCGTGCTCAGCCAGGCGACGAGCGGCATGGCCCCGCAATTCACGCCCGAGGAACTCAAGGCGCTCATCGACACCGCGCATGATTACGGCCTGAAAGTCGCCGCGCACGCCCACGGCACCGAGGGCATGAAGCG
>CANCGR010000550.1 GCA_947377625.1 Gammaproteobacteria bacterium
GCTCAATGTAGAGCTGCTCGAACGCGACTTCACCTTGGTCACTGGCAGATACCACCGCATTTTCAATTTCTAATTCGGCCGCCATGCGGGTGCGATCGTTGAAGCGATAAGCAAAGCCCAACACACCGCGTCTTGCCGTGGCGACCGCGCCAGCAGCATTGCCGCGGGGGCGACTCATGCTGAGTTCGCCATAGCCAAACAAGCTGACGCCGTTGGGCGCTGCGTCGCTTGCAGCCATGACCACTGGCGCAGCTTGCTGCGTTATTGGGTTCGACTGCTGTACCGCAGGCGCAAGCACTGCCGCTGGGGATGCTTGCGTCGCCACCACAACCTGCTGTTGCTTGACCACATCCAGCTCTGCGCGCACGGCACGCAACTCGTCACGCAACTGCCGCAGCTCTTGCACCAGTTCTGACGTGGTCTGCGCTTGAACGGGGCTGCACAGTGCCAGGGTGGCAGCAGCAAGGCAAGAGAGTGGAAAGAGTCGTGTGCTGGAGAGGAACATGGAAAAACCTTTGAAGAAGGGTCTCAGGGGGAGAAATATCCGTCGGTGAGCGTGTCCAAGAAGAACCACAAGTCCTCAATTTCTGTGTCACTCAATGCGGCGGTCTGACCGCGTGTGCGGTTGTAGGGGGCTTCGGTCACGTTGACATTGGCGCGCAGTAAGGTGGGTAAATCGTTGTAGACCCTCACATTGCCCAGAGGATCTTGGGGGTACCAAAGTTCTGGTTGGGTGTCGCGCGACACGTAGAAGCGAATGGCTTTGCGCAAATCATCGAACTGACCGTTGTGAAAGAAACGTTTGCGCAAGGTCACGTTACGCAAGCTGGGCACTTTGAAGGCACCGCACAAATCGGTGCGTGTGCTCAAGTTGGTTCGCACGGGTCCGCACAGACCTTTGTCAAAGAACACAACATCGTCATTGCTAGCGATCAGGCTGTTACGCGGCACACCCAAACTGTCGTAACTGAAGTCTGTGAACAAGGCAGCGGGCGCGTTGTTGGGTTTGGTGCTGGGGTGACAGGCCGCACAATTGCCTTTGTCGGCACGGTTGAACCAAGCCAAGCCTCGCAGCTCTTGTGACGTGAATGTTGCTTTGCCCGCATTGACAGCATCGAATTTGCTAGAAAAAGAGGCGAAGTCCACGTCCTCTTGTTGGTAGCGTGCCAGCGCTTGGACCACGCGGTCAAATGCCATGTCGTCGTTGTTAAAAATATCCGCACCAAAGACTTCTTTGAACTTGGTGGCGTAAGAGGCTGTTGCGATTTTTTGCACGACATCTCGCACACTGGCATTGGCCATTTCATGGTCATTCAAGAATGGGCCGCGCGCCTGTTCAGCCAGAGAGCTTGCGCGCCCATCCCAAAAGAACCCACCAGTTGGCGTGCCATCAGAAGCGATGTAGAAGGCCGTGTTGAAGCGCAAATAACGAATGGCCGGAGGCAGCCTCAAGCCCGGCATGTCCAAGTTGACACCCCCGAACGCCACAGATGTGGTGAAAGGCGACGCGTGTCCCAAATCAGGATCGTGGCAACTGGCGCAGGACATACGTCCTGAGCCTGACAAAGAGGTGTCTTTGAAAATTTCTTGGCCCAGCAAAGCTGCCGCACTCATGGACGTTTCGGAACTTGAAGAACCACCGCCACCGCACGCCGACAGGCCAAGGCAAACCATCCACGACACGAAAAAAAGGGCGAGCTTCATCCTGAACCGTGACACACGGCCTATTGAAAAAAGGAAAAGGGAGGTTAGAGAAAGAAGGGGCTCAAACCATCGAACGATGTTTGAGCGAGCGTTGATCCGCAAAATGCGCGCCGATCAACCAAGTCGTGGGAATCACAACCAAAGCAATAGAGAGTATTTGTGCAATCCAGCCTTCTGCGATGTCTTCGGTCATGGCATGCCAAAGCGCATTGTCGATACCAGGCACAACACCTGCCTCGGTGAACTCATGCAAGGCGTACACCACCAACTGAATTGCAAAAACCATCATGAACCATGAAGTGACACGGAAGAATCTGCCCAAATTCACCTTGTGCCCAAATTTGACCCACATCAAGCTGACTGCTCCAGCCAGCAACACACCGATCACAGCACCCACCGTCATATCGGTGGCATCAGCATTGGCAGCCAACGAGGCAATCATGGTGGCTGTTTCAATACCCTCACGACTCACCATAAAGATGGTGAATCCGAAAAGCGACCACCAAGCTGCGGGGCCTTGCAAGTCAGACACTTCGTTCAGTCGATGGGTAATTTGTTGCCCCATGGCCTTACCCGCCTGAGTCATATGCACCACACACCAAGTCACAGCAACGGCGGCAACCAGCGCCATCACGCCGGCCCATGCAGATGACATCGCCCCGACGTGAGACAGGACAACGCCAAGGCCCGCACAACCGATGATTGCAATTGCCATGCCCCAACGCACAGCGCCGAGCAACGCCAAATTATTGGCTTTGCGCAGATACAGGCTGACGATGGCCATGACTAAGAAGGCCTCTAAGCCTTCACGAAAACAAATGAGCAGAGCTTGAAACATAGGGTGTTGTGTCCATCGTTGGTGAATTCGACACCCAAATGATAACAACTTTCATTTAGATTTGTGAAATTTTTCGAAAAATTTTTAACAAAACGAAAGAGGGCGAGACGTCGCCATCGAATCTAAAACACCATGCCTCCGTCAATGTGGATCGACTGCCCCGTCATGCCGCTGGACTCCGACGACCCCAAATAAACAGCCATTCCTGCAACCTCTTCTGGCGTCATCATTCGCCCCAGAGGCACCCGAGCCAATGCGGCTTTGACAAATTCCTCGACAGAAGCGCCTGAACTTTGGGCGACTTGGGCTTTAAGTTCTTCCAACATATCCGTCTGCACAAAACCGGGACAAATAGCGTTGACTGTGACGTTGTACGGACTGGCTTCCAGTGCAACACAACGCGTCAACCCGACCACTGCGTGCTTGCTGATGTTGTAAGCGCTTTGATTGCGCGACCCCCATTTGCCTGCTGTTGAAGCCATGTTGATGATGCGCCCGTGCTGGCGTGTCTGCATGCCCGGCAAGCAAGCTTGGGTGTAGTTCAGAAAAGATTTGGATTTGTAAACACCGGCGTTGTTGACCAAGATATCAACATGGCCGAATCTGGCCTCCACCTGATGCACCGCGTTGAACGATGCAGCTCGGTCAGTGACGTCCAAGGCCAG
>CANCGR010000551.1 GCA_947377625.1 Gammaproteobacteria bacterium
CCGCGTGCAGGCGCACGATCAGCATATCCACCACGGTCTGCGCCGCGATCACCAAAACTGCGTGGCTCGCTACGGCCTTGATAACCACCACCGTTATTGCGGTCGTTGAAACCACTGGCGCCGCCATAGCTGCGTCCGCGGCTGCCAGGTGCTGGCTTAGGCGAGAACTTGCTTGGCACGCGGCGTGGCTCTAAACCTTCCACCACAGATGGCTCTACGCGGTTGTTCGTGAATTGCTCGATGCGTCTCCAATTGAAGGCTTCCGAATGATTAACCAAACTCACGGCAACACCCGAGCGTCCTGCACGGCCAGTACGGCCGATGCGGTGAACGTAATCTTCGGATTGTTTAGGCAAATCAAAGTTGACCACGTGGCTGATATCAGGCACATCGAGTCCGCGAGCAGCCACATCGGTCGCGACCAGCACTTGCATCTTGCCACCGCGCAGCAAGCCCAGCGTGCGATTGCGCGCACCTTGGCTCATGTCACCGTGCAATGCGCCAGCGGCAAAGCCGTTGTCGGCTAATTGTTCAGCCAATTGATCAGCATCGCGCTTCGTTGCAGTAAAGACAATCGCTTGCTTCATCGTCGCATCACGCAAGATGTGATCTAGCAAGCGGTGCTTGTGTCCCATGTCGTCTGTGAAATGCATGCGCTGCTCGATCGCGCTTTGGTCAAGCTTGGTTGCTTTGATCGAAATGCGCTCAGGATCTTTCAGCATGCGGCGCGCGAGTGAAGCCACGCGCTCGTCCAATGTTGCAGAGAACATGACCGTCTGACGACCAGCAGGCGTGCTATGCAAAATTTGATCGATGTCGTCTTGGAAACCCATATCCAGCATGCGGTCGGCTTCGTCAAACACCATCATGGTGAGCTTGGACAAATCAATACGGCCAGAGCCGATGTGATCTAGCAAACGGCCCGGCGTTGCCACCAAAATGTCGGGCATACGCGCCAGCATTTCCAATTGTTTTGGGTAAGGCATGCCGCCCAAAATGCTGGTCACTTCGATGTGACGAAGGTACTTGCCGAAATCAGCAGTTGCAGCCGTCACCTGCTGTGCAAGCTCACGCGTAGGAGTCAGCACCAACACAGAAGGTTGTGCAGGGCCACGTGCTTTAGCGCCGCGTCCTGTTTTTAAACCGCCTTTGTCGCCATAACGATCACCGCCACGGTGATTCTTACCTGGGCGACCACGGCCACGGCGCTCTTCGACCATAGCTGGACGAACGGCTTCTAGTGACTCATCAACTGGCAGCGAAGCAATTTTGTGCAGTGCTGGCAGCATAAACGCCGCTGTCTTTCCCGAACCTGTTTGTGAGGACACGAGCAAATCACGGCCCGCCAAGAAGGCAGGAATCGACTTGGCTTGAACAGGCGTTGGCTCGGTGAAGCCCAGATCTGTCAAGGCGCGTACGATATCGGCGTTTAGGCCAAGTGACGCAAAGACGTTGGTTTTGTTAATGAAAGTCGAAGCCGCGTCTGTTGAAATTTCAACAGGGATCGCTTCAGGCGCAAGATTGTTGTTAGCAACGACTTCAGTCGCTGTAACGATAGTGGTAACTTCTTCGTTAGAAGTAGTAGTTTGAATATCAGACATAAAAGCTCACAAATAAATGTAGGAGCCATGCGCAAAAGACAAGCGAGCGCACTACAAAGAAGCAGTGAAGCTTGAAAGCTATAAAAGCTTACAGATGCGAACTAGGCGCCGACGTTGGACGGATCAAAAAAGATTCCGCCTTAAACAGCAACGACGCCTTAAATAGACAGGACTCGGAAATTTGTAAGACGAATCTTAAAAATCCAAACCCAGAAGGGAGAAGGAGACGCTGCAACAATATCGTTAAAAACCAACGATGTGCGAATTATACTCGGTAAAAACCCTAGTTACAAGATTGTTGATCGTCTAACTCTCCGGGCAGTTTTACACCCGTATCAATACAGAATTCAATGCGCTTACCAACACCCGCATTTGTACTGATAGGCCTAAAACCTTTGCTAGAGAACGACTCTCCGACAGGGAAATGAATATCACCGTTTTTCATGGTTGGAATGTTAATACTATCGCCACGACCGGTCGTTCCTTCACTTGCGGGCAAGGAATCTTCAGTAGTCTGCGTTTGAAGAATCAGCTGTTGCGCAACTGAAACTGCGGCGGCTGATTGATTGGCGGTGATAGTGCTATTAAGCGAATTCAGCGCGGATATAACTGAACCGCCAAGCCCTGGATCGACGTTGTCGGCTTTGCTAATCGCTGCGCCAGTGGCGTTGATTTGGCTGCCGCCTGCAATCGTGTAGTTCACCGTGTCTCTGAGCACGTCGGTGAGGTTCACGGTTTGCACGCCTGCGCTGGCGTTGGTAAACGTCGCTGTGGTGTTGACCGCGCTAAAGGCGCTGCTAGCGTTCGTGCTGCCGTTGGCTAGGCTGGCGTTACCCAAGGCGACCGTGCCTGAGCTGTTGCCTGTCACGTTGGCGCTCGTGGTGGTATCAAACACTTTGCTGCTGACCGTACCGTTGGTGGTGATCGTCACCACCGCTTTGGCAATCGTGTTGCCTGTCACGCTGGTGTTGCTACCGCCTGCAATCGTGTAATTGAGCGTGTCGCGTAGCACGTCCGTCAGGTTCACCGTTTGCACGCCAGCTGATGCATTAGTAAACGTCGCTGTGGTGTTCACCGCGCTGAAGTTGGCGCTTGTCGTCGCACCGTTGGCCAGTGTGCTGTTACCTAAGGCGACCGTGCCTGTGCTGTTGGCGGTGACGTTGGCGCTCGTGGTCGTATCAAACACTTTAGAGCTCACCGTACCGTTGGTGGTGATCGTGACTTGCGCTTGGCTGATGGTGTTGCCCGTAACCCCTGTGTTGCTGCCGCTGCCTGCAATCGTGTAGTTGACCGTATCGCGTAGCACGTCGGTCAGGTTGATGGTTTGCACGCCCGCGCTGGCGTTGGTAAATGTCGCTGTGCTGTTGACCGCGGTGAAGTTGGTGTTGGCTGCCAAGCTGCCGTTGGCCTGTGTGCTGTTACCCAGTGCCACTGTGCCTGTGCTGTTCGCGGTGACGTTGGCGTTGCCTGTCGTATCAAACACTTTGGTGCTCACCGTACCGTTGGTCGTGATGGTCACGTTGGCTTTGCTGATCAGCGCGCCCGTTGCCCCGCTGGCGTTGGCGCCGCCGCTGATCGTGTAGTTGACCGTATCGCGTAGCACGTCGGTCAGGTTGATGGTTTGCACGCCCGCGCTGGCATTGGTAAACGTCGCTGTGGTGTTCACCGCGCTGAAGTTGGCGCTTGTCGTCGCACCATTGGCCAGTGTGCTGTTACCCAAGGCCACTGTGCCTGTGCTGTTGCCTGTCACGTTGGCGCTCGTGGTGGTATCAAACACTTTGCTGCTGACCGTGCCGTTGGTGGTGATCGTCACTGCCGCTTGGCTAATGGTGGCCGTTACATTGGCAGAGCCGGATCCGCCACCCGAGATGGTGTAATTGGCCGTATCGGTGAGCGCGTAGCTCACATTGACGTTTTTGTTCACGCCTGCGGTTGCATTGTCAAATCCGCCTGTCACGGTGAGTTTAGTGAACGTGCTGTTCGCGTTCACGGAGCCGTTGGCTGCGTTGCTACCGAGCTGGACCACAAAGCCACTTGCAATAGAGGCATTGGTTGTCGTGTCATAAACTTTGTCGGCTACCGTAATGGTGCCGTTCACACTGACAGTGGCTTTGTCAATCGCTGCACTTGTTGTACCGTTTGCGCCACTTGCAATGGTGTAGTTGGTAGTGTCTTGCAAGGCGTTAGTCAAACTAACCGTACGGTTACCTGCGCTGGCGCTTGTGAATGTACCGTTGGTGTTGATGCCTGTGAAGTTGCTGTTAGCGCTCAGCGCGCCATTAGCCATACTTGCATTACCTAATGCAACCGTACCTGAGCTATTAGCTGTAACCAATGCTTTAGTTGTGGTGTCGTAGACCTTGTCAGAGACCGTGCCGTTGGTGGTGATCGTGACTTGGGCTTGGCTAATGGTGTTGCCTGTCACGTTCGTGTTGCTGTTGCCTGCAATCGTGTAGTTCACCGTGTCTCTGAGCACGTCGGTCAGGTTCACCGTTTGCACGCCTGCGGAGGCGTTGGTAAACGT
>CANCGR010000552.1 GCA_947377625.1 Gammaproteobacteria bacterium
GTTATTGAAGATCCTGTACATAGTGTCGTTGCGCCGGTAATAAATCCTGCCGATGGCGTTGAACCAACGGTTAGAGTGTGGGTTGCTGAAGCTGTGCCGCATGAACTGCTGACAGTGTAAGAAATAGTCACACTACCTGCGCTTACGCCGGTTACGTTGCCTGCTGCATCAACTGTGGCAATAGCCGTGTTGCTGCTTGTCCATGAGCCGCCCGAAACACCGTCGGTAAGCGTAGTTACAGAAGCTACGCAAACTGAAGTGGCACCTGAAATGGTTCCTGCAGAAGCACCGGATGTAACGGTAAATGTTGTCATTGCGAGGGCTGATCCACAGCTGGTTGTTATCATGTAAGAAATGGTAACAGTACCTGCTGTGACACCTGTAACGGTGCCACCTGAACTTACGGTTGCAATTGTGTTATTGCTGCTGCTCCAGGCACCGCCTGAAATAGATGCTGAAAGTGTACTTGTGCCACCTGTGCATACCGATGTTGTTCCGGAAATAGTTGCCGAAGTTGAAGAACTAACTGTAACCGACATTGTCGCAACTGCTGTTCCGCAACTGTTATTTACTGTATAAGATATGGTAGTAGTGCCTGCACTGATTCCTGCTACAACGCCTGTTGGGCTTACACTTGCAATTGCCGAACTGCTACTGCTCCAAACTCCGCCGGGAACAATATTTGATAACACCGTAATTGAACCAGTACAAATGCTGCCAGAACCTGTAATTGACCCGGCTGATGGCGCTGCAGTTACGGTAATGGTATCGAGGGCGGCGGCAGTTCCGCAACTGTTGGTTACCGCATAAGAAATTATTGTTGTTCCTGTTGACACTGCCGTTACGATACCTGTTGTACTGATTGTAGCTACTGAGGTATTTGAACTGCTCCAGGTACCGCCGCTGGTGGCGTCTGTCAATGTAGCTGTAGTGCCCATACACAAGGATCTTACTCCAGAGATTGCAGCAATTGAAGGCAGTGCGTTAACTGTGAGCGTTGTTGTAGCAGTTGCCGTAGAGCCGCAGCTGCTGGTAACAGTATAGGATATGATAACGGAACCGCCCATTACTCCGGTCACTACACCTGAGGCGTTTACAGTTGCCACAGAAGGGTTTCCGCTGCTCCAGGTACCGCCTGACATAGCATCTGCCAAAGTACTTGTAATACCTGCGCAGAAGGTGGTCGTACCTGTAATAGTACCTGCCGAAACTGCAGAGCTTACTGTTACCGTCGCCGTTGCACTTGATGTGCCACAACCACCGGAAACAGTATAGGAAATAGTTGCAGTTCCTGAGCTTACGCCTGTTACTACACCTGTTGTACTTACTGTTGCCACAGCAGCGTTACTGCTACTCCAAGTGCCGCCAGATACAGCATCAGCTAATGTTGAAGTTGAACCCGTACAAATTGCTGTAATTCCTGTTATAGTACCTGCCGAGCCGGAACCACCCACAGTGATTGGGAGTGTAACTGTTGATGTGCCGCAGCTATTGGTTTTGTAATAAGAGATCGTTGCAGTTCCAGAGCTAACGCCCGTTACCATGCCTGTTGTTGAAACGGTTGCAATTGTATTATTACTGCTCATCCAGGCGCCTCCGGTAGTGGTATCTGTGAATGTAGTTGTACTGCTGACACACACTGATGAAGAGCCAGTGATGGCACCCATAACGGGTGTTGGATTAATGGTTACCGACTTCGTAGCATATGCTGTAGCGCAGCTGCTGGTTACACCATATGAAATTGTGACTGATCCACCGGATACGCCAACTACCAGGCCAGATGCTGACACTGTTGCAACAGCAGTATTGCTGCTGCTCCACGTGCCGCCGGAAACGGTCTCTGTAAATGTTGATGGTGTACCTGCACAGAAGGCACTTGCTCCGGTTATTGTTCCGGCTGAAGCTCCTGTAATAACGGTAATGCCGTAGGTACTATTGGCAGTACCGCAGCTGTTGGTAATGGCATATGATATTGTGGCACTGCCCGTCGAGGCGGCTGTAACCACTCCTGATGTGCTAACCGTTGCGATAGCAGTATTACTACTGCTCCAGCCCCCCCCTGAAGACGTTGAAGAAAGTGTGCTGGTTGTGCCTGTACAAATTGTTGATGTACCACTGATGGTTCCTGCCGCTGGTAGTGGGTTAACAGTTACTGATCTGGTAGTAGAAGCAGAACCGCAGGTAAACGATACAGCATAAGTTATCGTGGCTGTTCCCGCAGCTACTCCCGTAGCCACCCCTGACGCATTCACGGTAGCTACTGATGCATTGCTGCTTGTCCATGAACCTCCTGATACTGTGTCAGACAATGTAGTCGTTGAGCCTGCGCAAACTGTTGTTGTTCCGGTAATGGTACCGGCAGAAGGCGTTGTTATGATGCTCACGACTTTAGTTGCAGAAGCTGTGCCGCAACTGCTGGCCACTGTATATGATATCGTTGCCGAACCTACGGAAACGCCTCTAACGACTCCTGAAGCGCTGACTGTGGCGATTCCGGTTGCCCCGGAACTCCAGGTACCACCGGAAGTGGCATCGGCTAAAGTAGAAGTAGAACCGGTACATATAGTTGTTGTTCCGGAGATAGTTCCTGCAGAGCCAGAAGGGGTAACGCTAAATGACATGGTAGCTATGCCCGTTCCGCAACTGGTAGTTACGATATAAGAGATGGTAACGGTTCCCGCTGAAATACCACGCACAACTCCCGATGAATTGATCGTTGCAACGGTAGTGTTGCTGCTGCTCCAGGTACCACCAGAAACGCCATCCACCAGTGTGGTTGTTACGCCCGGGCAAACTGTAGTTGAACCAGAAATGCTACCGGCCGATGGTGTTGTGTTTACGGTAATGGACTGTGTTGCTGTGGCTGTACCGCAACTGTTGGTTGCAGTATATGAAATGGTAACAGTTCCCGCTGTTACTCCCCTTACAACACCTGAGGCATTTATGGTAGCTATTGCTGTGTTGCTGCTGGTCCATGTGCCACCGGCAACAGCGTCAGACAAGGTTACTGTTGCTCCGGTGCATAGTGTAGAAGTACCCGTAATTGTTCCTGCGTTGGGTGCAGGGCTTACTGTTACAGTATCTACTGCGCTTGCCGAACCGCAGGTATTAGTAATAGTATAGGAGATGATTGTTGTGCCAGCAGCGACTCCGGTTAAAGTTCCGGTTGAACTTACAGTGGCTATTGAGCTATTGCTGCTGCTCCATACGCCACCGGAAACGGCATCTGACAATGAAGTGGTAGCTCCGGGGCAAACTACTGGTGTACCTGTAATGGTGCCTGTCGTTATTGCCGGATCGATCGTAGCTGATGTAGCTGTTGTTACAGAACCGCAACTGTTGGTAACGGTGTAGCTGATATTCGCACCACCAGCTGCAACTCCGGTCATTACTCCGGTTGAGCTATTGATAGAGGCGATAGTTGAATTGCTGCTGCTCCAAACGCCGCCTGAAACTGTTTCAGAGAGTGCAGATGTCAATCCTGCACAAATATGCGAGGTGCCGGAAATTGTTCCGGCCGAAGCGGCTGTCTGAACTGCTACTGAAGCGGTATTAGTTGCGGAACCGCAGCTGTTGCTCTTTGTATAACTTATGGTTGCTGTGCCTGCAGCAACACCGGTTACAACACCCGCAGCACTAACCGTCGCGATGGATATTGAACCGCTGGTCCAGGTGCCGCCTGTTGCTGTATCTGCCAGAGTGGTATTAGCACCCACGCAAACAGCCATTGTTCCTGTAATAGTTCCGGGTGATGGCAGTGGCGTTATCAGAACTAATTTTGTAGCACTTACTGAGCCACAAGAGCCCGAAACAGTATAGGATATAGTAGCGTTGCCACCGGAAACACCTGTCACCACACCCGAACTATTGACGGTCGCAATGGCATTGTTAGAACTGCTCCACGAGCCGCCAGATGTAGCATCTGACAAGGTCGTTATTGCGCCCTGGCATATGGCCGAGATACCTGTTATTGTTCCTGCCGTTGGCGCTACACTTGAATTAATTATTTTGTAAACAGAGACTGATCCACATGAGCCTGAGACACTGTAGAATATGGTGTCAGCACCTGACCCTACACCCGTCACAACTCCCGATCCACTCACCGTTGCAATTGTGTTATTGGAAGACGTCCAGGTTCCGCCTGTCGTGGCATCAGTCAGATTGACTGTACCTCCAATACAAACCGAGGACGAACCCGATATGGCTGCTACAGAGAGTACGCCAACGCTAACCGACTGGCTCACTTGAGCTGTGCCGCAGCTATTGGTTTTGGTAAACGTGATAATTGCGGCTCCCGAAGCCACACCGGTAACTGCACCGGTAGACGAGTTAACTGTTGCGGTCGAACTGTTGCTGCTGG
>CANCGR010000553.1 GCA_947377625.1 Gammaproteobacteria bacterium
CAATCCCGCCAACTTCCTCCTGAAACGAACGAAACGCCCCCGACCACTTGAAACCCGTGCGCTCGTCCTTGAACCGCTCGATAAAAATCCCCGCCCGCAAATAACCCGCCGCCCGCAACCGCGTAAGCGCGTTGGTCAGTGACAGGTAGTGATCGTGACAGATCGTGTGCATGAACGGCTCGGGCCGGCCGTAGTCGAGCTCGACGACAACGAAGTCTTCCCACGGAAACGCCAGCGGCGCCTCCAGCGGCCGCGTGTAGATGAAGATCAATCCGAGCACGCCGCGCGCCCGCAGCATCCGCGCGACCGCCTCCACGCGCATCCCCTCGTCGCCGAGGTTAAATTCGTAGGCCTGGTAACCGAGCTGCTTCGCCCGCTCCTGCGCCCCGCGGATGATCTGCCGCTGCTGGGGGCCCGGCCGCGCCTGCCCCGGCCCCGGCACGTGCACGACCGCGACATTGCCAACAAACGCCTCCGCCCGCGTGCGGCGCACGTGCGCCATCACCGAACCGACCAGATGGTTGCGCGCGTAACCCTGCTGCTGCGCCGCCGCCTCAATCCGCCGCCGCGTCGCGGGCAGCACGCTCGCGTGCCCGGCCAGCGCGCGCGAGATCGTCGCCGTGGACACCCCGCAATGGGTAGCGAGGGATCGGATCGAGGCCGGCATTTCATGTAACGCTTACATCACCGCGCGATGTGACGCAAGCGCCCGCGCGCCTGATTAGTGGCGCGGTTAGTGACCCGCCCACCCCGCCCTGCACTCGCAACCCCGACTACGTTTTACTCTATGAACACACCCCTCGCCTCCCCGTGCCCGCGCTTCCGCGGTTCTCCCGTCCCCACCCTGTGTCTCGGCGCTCTCCTCGCGCTCGCCCCGAACAGCCTCCTGCGCGCCCAAACCGCTGTGGCCACCGCCGCGAAAGAAGCCGCCATCGAGCTCAATCCGTTTCTCGTCAACGCCGACGCACCCGGCCGCTATCAGGTCAACGAGTCCTCCAGCGGTGGCCGCATCAGCCAGAACATCATGGATTCCTCCTCGACGATCGCGACGTTGAGCCGCGACATGATCGACGACCTCGGCGCGGGCAACATCCTGAAGTCGGCGCGTTTCATTTCCGGCATCACCGACTCCACGATCGCCGACGCCCTGGATCGAATCACCATTCGCGGCTTTCAGACGGACGGCCAGCGCATCGACGGTTTCACTTACGAAGGTCAGCTCACTTACGATCAGGCTTCCGTGGATCGCATCGAGGTCGTCAAAGGCCCCAACGCGCTGCTGCTTCCGAGCGGCACGCCCGGCGGCACGATCAACTTGGTCTCGAAGTCTCCGAAATTCAAAAAGCAGGGTTACCTCACCGTGCAGGGCGGCCAATACGATGCCAACCGCGCCGAGCTCGATTACACCGCGCCGGTGACCGACAAGTTCGCCTACCGCCTCGTCACCGCCTATCAGGATAGCAAGGGCTACAACAAACGCTCGTTTCACGATTCGCTGGATGTGTCACCGTCGTTCACCTTCCGGCCCTCGTCGACGGCGCAGCTCACAGTGCATCTGCAATACGTCAATTTCCGGATGAATTCGTCCAGCATACCGGTGGACCTCGCGACGGTCGGAACCAACACGCCGTTCGCACCGTTGCCGGGCATTCCGTTGAATTTCTCCATCGCCGGCCCCGGTGATTTTCGGAAAGAACGCCGTGAGTCCGCGTGGTTTCTCTTTACGGGGAAAATCAGCGACAGTCTCTCGGTCCGCTTCGCCGGCCGCGCCTCACAGATCGCGGGCCCGACCAATGGCTGGGGTTTCGGTCCGAACGTCCCGGGCGGCGCCATCAATCCGCTCACGGGAATTTTCACGGCCGGCATCGTCTATGGCCCGGCGCCGACGTTCACGCCGTCGCCCGCGCCCGCGATCACCTCGTGGAGCCACACCGGCACCTATCAAACAAACATCTACCGCCGCGAGGATCTCCAGAACGACTACGTTTACCAATACGACACGGACTTCATGAAGACGACGACCCTCGCCGGGCTCGCCTACGGTTACTACTCGAACAACCGCATCTCCACGAACGGCTCGCTCCCCGCGGTCGCGAACCCCTGGACGGCCGCATATGATCCGAACTTCGACACCTCAACAGTCGTGTGGGCCGCCCCGAACACCAACCAGCAGCTCCGTTACAGTCAGCTGCAGAAATATGTCACCGAGAGCATCAGTCTGTTCAAGAACCGCGTCGTGATTAACGGTGGCATCGCGAACTTTTCCTTCGATGGCTACATCGTGAACAAGATCGGCACCGGCACGCCGCTGTCGCCCGGCCACGGCGATGCCAACACGGTGAACTACGGGCTCGTCATCAAACCGCTCCCGAATGTCGCACTCTACGCCGGCCACACGGAAAACGCGGCGCCCACCACGAGTTTTCAAACGGTCGCCGCCGGGCTGGCGCCGAAGTTCAGCATCGGCCTCGATAACGAATTCGGCGTCAAGGCCCAGTTCCTCGATCAACGCCTCTTCGTGATGGTCGATCACTACAATATTCACCAGACCGCCTTCGGGATCGGCAATCCGCTCAACAACACAGTTCCACCACCGCCAGTCCTCCTCCCCACGCTCTACTCGAACCGCACCGCCAGTGGCTGGGAATATCAGATGACCGGCTCGCTCACGAAGCAGCTCTCGGTCTCCGCCAACTACACCAACTTCAAGAACCGCGATCCGAACAACATCCCCTTCCGCACGACGGCCGAAAAATCGGGCGGCATCTATGTTCACTACGGCGTCACGGAAGGCTCACTCAAGGGTTTCGCGGCCGGTGTCGGCGTGAACTACATGGCTAAATCCCCGGGCGATGCCGCCAGCGGCTACACCACCGCGCCCACACCCGTGCCGAATCAGCCGACGTTCTACTATCCGGCCCACACCATCACCGACGTGAACTTCAGCTATGCCAGCGGTCGGCAGATCTACCGGCTCAACCTCTACAATCTGACCGACGAGGTTTACTGGGCCGGTGGTGGCTCCCGCACCGGCAGCCAAGTGGGCAATCCCCGCAGTGCCTCCGGCTCGGTGACCTACAAATTCTAGTTCAAGTTGTGGCAAGCGGCCCGGTGACAAACCGGGCCGCTTTTTTTGTCCCATGACCATGAAAAAAATCCTCTGCCTGCTCACCGTTGCCATGGGCTGCGCGCTGCCGCGCCTCACGGCCGCACCACCCGCCCTGAGCTCGTCGAACGGGTTTGACGTAAAATCGTTTGGCGCCACCGGCGACGGTAAGACCCTCGACTCGCCCGCGATCAACCGCGCGATCGCCGCGGCCTCGGCCGCGGGCGGCGGCACCGTCGTCGTTCCCGCCGGCACCTATCTCAGCGGATCAATCCGGCTCGCCAGCAACCTCACGCTCCAACTCGACGCCGGCGCCGTGCTCGAAGCGACGAGCGATCCGGCAGCCTACGACAAACCCGAGCCGAACGAATGGGGCGACAAGTTCGCCTACCAGGATTTCGGCCACAGTCATTTTCGCCACAGCCTCATCTGGGGCGATGGCCTCGAGAATGTGGCCATCGTCGGTTTCGGGAAAATCTTCGGTCGCGGCCTCGCGCGCGGCGCGAACGACGAGGAAAGCGGCCCGCCCGGCACCCTCGGCAACAAATCGATTGCCCTAAAAAATTGCCGCAACATTACCCTCCGCGATTTCACCGTCGCGCACGGCGGCTGGTTCGCCGTCCTCGCCGCCGGCGTCGATCATCTCACGCTCGATAACCTCAAGATCGACACCAACCGCGATGGCTTCGACATCGACGCCTGCCAAAACGTCCGCATCACGCACTGCTCGGTCAACTCGCCGCACGACGACGGCATCTGCCTGAAAAGCAGCTTTGTGCTCGGCACCGCGCGCCCGACACAAAATGTCACGATCAGCGACTGCTTCGTCAGCGGCTACGATGAAGGAACGCTTCTCGACGGCACGCGCCAGCGGAAGCATCCGCAAATCTACAAAAATTCCCGCGGCCCGCACGGCCGGATCAAACTCGGCACCGAGTCGAACGGCGGTTTCCAAAACATCACGATCGCCAATTGCATCTTCGAATACTGCCGCGGCCTCGCGCTCGAAACCGTCGACGGCGCGTTGCTCGAGGACGTGACCGTCACGAACCTCACGATGCGCGACATCGTCAACGCCCCGATCTTTCTGCGGCTCGGCGCGCGGATGCGCGGCCCCGCCGGCACGCCGCCCGGCACCCTGCGCCGCGTGAAAATCTCGCACGTCGTCGCCCACAACGTC
>CANCGR010000554.1 GCA_947377625.1 Gammaproteobacteria bacterium
CTAGTTGGAGCAGCTCCCGCAAACGGCGTTCGGCCTCCGCTGGCTGATTCGTAGCCTTCGAATAGGCTGCCGATGCCAGTTGCGCCGCGGTCGAGCGGGGCGCCAGTCGAATTGCCCGATCCACTTGGGTGCGGGCCAGCTCACGCCGCGACGGTGTCGTATCGTAACTAAGATCGATCATTCCCACCGACACGCGCGCAAACGTCGCCCATGCCTCTCCCTCCGTCGGATCGAGTGTCGTCGCGCGTTGGCATAGCTCCTCGGCGAGGCGATAATTTTCGCGCACGGCCATCAAGTCGTCGTCGATGAGCGCCCGGGCCTGCGCTGCAAGCTTGCGCGCTTCGGTCAGCGGCGCGGCAGGAGCGACTGCGGCAGCAGTTGAAGCTGGCGGTGCGGATTTTTCTTTCGCGCGCCACGGTTGCCAGAACGCGAGTGCCACGACGGCGGCCGCGCCGAGAATCGCCGGCACGAGCCACGGGCGGGAGTTAGGCTGCTTGGCTGGGGACGCGACGCCCTCGTCGCGTTGAGCGGGACGAGGGCGTCCCGCCTCCAGGTCTGAGCTGCCCAGCAATTTCTTCACCCGGGCGCAGAACGCCGGCGGCGTTTCGCCGCCGGGCAGGCGCGTCCACTGCACGGCACGAAACTCCTCCGGCACGTGCGCGTCGGCATCGCGTGTCCCGTCGATGACCACGGGCAGCAAAAATGCCCTTACGCCCGACATCATGTGCGTGCGCTGCGCCGCGAGTTTCCATTCGAGGCGGAAATACCCTTCGTGCCGCGCCTGGGTCGACGCCGAAACCATGGGCACGAACAACGCGCAGTCCGCGATCTGCTTCCGAATCTTTGCATCCCACGCATCACCGCCGACGAGTTCGTTCTGGTCGAACCAGACCTCGACCCCGGCCGCGCGCAGCGCTTCGCACATGCGCCGCGCTGCTTCCGCGTCCTGCGACGCGTAACTCAGGAAGACAGCTCCGCCCGATGACCCGGGAGATGTTTCAGAAGCGGCGCTGGCCATGACCGCGGCAAAGGATGCGGCGGGCGCGAAAGCTGACGAGGAGAAATGTGTGTAGCTCGGAAGTGGCATGGGCTTTCCAGCCCATGGTCCGACCTCACGGGCTGGAAAGCCCGTGCCCCTTCAAACTCACGCCGCCAGCCGGCAGCGTGGCGGCGGGCGCCACTTCGTCGCCGCGTCCGGCGGCAACGTCATCCCGATCGCTTCGCCCACGCTCACGCGCAGGAAAGGCCGCACGCGGTTGAGCCGCACTTTCACCGCGCCGACAGAAAGTCCCTCGCGGGCGGCGGCGAAACGGTAGCTGTTGCCCTGCACGATGTGTGTGACGAGGTTGCGATCCTTCGGGCTCAGCCGCACGAGCGCGTGCTCCAGCGCCTCCATGATTTCGACGAAGGCCTGGCCGTTATTCGTGTCAGGCGTCATGCGAAAATCGCCCTCGTCGGGGACGGTGACCGGGCGGCAGTTGCGGCGGCGGATGAAGTCGAGCGCGGTGTTGCGCGCGAGGGCGAAGAGCCACGACTCAAACGTCACCGGGTCGCGCAGCAGCGTGAGGCGGCGGACCATCTTGATAAACACGGTCTGGGCGACGTCCTCGACCGCGCTCGGCTGCGCAATGATCGGGCGGACGAAGCCGGAGATGCGCGCCGTGTAGCGGCGGACGAGTTCGGATTGGGCGGTCATGTCGCCACGCTGGGCACGTTTCACCAGGGCGAGGAGTTCGGCGCGGGCGGATGAGGCCGCATCGGCCTCGGACTCGGAAATAGTGGGCGGCCGGGTGGCGGAGAGTGGGACGCAGTTGGATTTCACGAGCAGGATGAAACGCGATGTAACTTCCCCCGCCAACGTGCGTGGGACGAACCCGGCGAAAAACGAAGGGAACGACCGATCCGCTGGGACGACTCCGAAGGAGGGGCTGCCGCAAACGAGCCTTGTCAGTGTAGCGCGCATTTCCATTCTTCACTGGGCATGCCCCCACCCACCCCGCCCGCCGACGACGCCGTGCATAGCGAGTCGTTTCTGCACTCGCTCATGCGCCGGCAATTTACCCTCTCCGCCACCTGCGCCACCGCGTTCCTCGTCGTTCTCCTCGGCGTGCCGCTGCTCAACTATTTCGCGCCCGCGCTCATGGCGACGCGCGTCGGTGGCTTCACGCTGAGCTGGCTGATCCTCGGCGTGCTGTTCTTCCCCTTCGTCTGGATCATCTCCTGGCTGTTCATCCGGCGCTCGATCGCACTGGAGGACGACGAGGTCAAGTCCGTCAAACGCTGAGCCATGATCACCCCTTTCGCCTTTCTCGACGGTGTCGATCCCTGGATCTTCGCCTTTTCGTTTGTCACGGTCGCCGTCACCATCGGCATGGGTTTCTGGTCCGCGAGAAAATCCAAGACGGCCAGCGACTTCTTCGTCGCCGGGCGCTCGGTGTCCGTGGGCTGGAATGCGTCGGCCATCTCCGGCGAATACCTTTCCGCCGCGTCCTTCATGGGCGTCGCCGGCATGGTGATGTCGAGCGGCTACGATGCGCTGTGGTACCCGGTGTGCTATGCCTGCGGCTACCTCTTCCTGCTGCTGTTCATCGCGGGTCCGTTGCGCCGCTTCGGCGCGTACACGATCCCTGATTTCGCCGAGGGCCGCTATGACTCGCCGATCTTCCGCAAGATCGCCGTCTGCTTCGTCCTCTTCATCGGATTTTTCTACACGATGCCACAGATGAAGGGCGCGGGCACGACCCTCGCCTACATCTTCCCCGGCCTCCCCTACTGGGTCGGCGTCGTGGTCGTCGGCGCCGTCATCACCCTCAACGTCGCCCTCGGCGGCATGAAGGGCATCACGCTCGTGCAGGCCGTGCAGTATTGGATCAAACTCTTCGCGATCTCCGTGCCCGTCTTCGTGCTCATGGCCGTCGTCGGTTTCTACAACCTGCAGGTCGGCGCCAATGTCGCCCCCGGCGAGTCCGCCCCGGCCCTTTCCTCGGTCGAACGCAAGCCCCTCGTCGAAAAGGCCCCGAAGGACACCGCGTGGATCGCGCCGTTCGGCCCGCTCACGACCAAGGCCGTCACCGCCGCGGCAAACGCCCTGCCGGCCGCCGAGCGCCCCGCGTTTCTCGCCGAACACCAGAAACCCTACTCGCTGCTCTACACCTACTCGCTCATCATCGCCCTCGTCTGCGGCACCGCCGGCCTGCCGCACATCCTCGTGCGCTTCTACACCAACCCCGACGGCGTCGCCGCCAAGCGCACCACCATGTGGGTCATGATTCTCATCGGAGTCTTCTACGTTTTCCCGCCCGTCTTCGGCACCATCGGCCGCAACCTCCTCCCCGAGCTCTACGCCGGCGCCGGCGCCAAGGGCACCGACAAAATCGTCCTCGAGCTCCCGCGCATCATCAGCGAACGCTACGGCGTCCTCGGCTCAATTCTGAGTGGCATTACCTGCGCCGGCGCCTTCGCCGCGTTCATGAGCACCTTCAGCGGCCTCCTCGTCTCGATGACCGGCGCGCTCGCCCACGACGTGTACGGCCGGATGCTGCGCCCCAAGTCGAGCCCCGCCGAGCGCATGAAGGCCTTCAAGGTCTCCGCCGTCCTCGTCGGCGGCGTCGCCATCCTGCTCGGCACCTTCGTCGAAAACCTCGAGATCAACT
>CANCGR010000555.1 GCA_947377625.1 Gammaproteobacteria bacterium
GTAACCACAACTTGTTTAGATGATTGACATCCAGTTGTAGTATCAGTAGCTACAACAGTGTATGTTGTAGTAGCAGTTGGATTAGCCGTTACAGAAGAACCTGTAGTACCGTTTAATCCTAAAGAAGGAGTCCAAGCATAAGTATATCCAGTACCAGAAGTAACTAAAGTAGTTGATGAACCTTTACAGATTGTAACATCACTAGATAAAGTGAAATCTGGTAAAGCGTTAGGAACAACATCAGTTGTAGTCGAAACTGAACATGAACCATTAGTAGCTGTAGCTGTATAAGTTATGCTACCAGTAGGTTTAGTGTAAACTACGCTAGTATTTCCACCAGCATAAGCTGTTGTAGCTCCTGCGTTAGAATATAAATCTGTTGTTGAAGTCCATGTGATAGCAGTTGCAACAACTGAACTATACCCTAAAACAATATTAGGTCTTGCATTTCCAGAACCAGTTGGTGTTGCACCTGACAAAATAGCTGAAGCAGCAGTTGAATCTGCTCTATACCAGTTTGTACTCACAAAACCTGGATCTGTACTTGTCATTTGAACGTAATCCGTTGTCGTTCCAGAATTAGCATTACTATAAGAAGTTTGAATAACAATATTACTTGTACCATCCCATGTGAATGGAGTAGCCAAAGTATGAGTTACTGTTGCAGGCAATCCTGTAGTAGGAATAGCTTGAGTAGTTGGTCCAAAAACAGTTGTTAAACCACTTTCGAATGAAGTACCAGTCAACACAGTTGAACTAGTGTTTTTCATATCGATTTGGAAACTAGATAAACTTCCTGTAAATGTAGTACCTACAGCAGAAACGTTAAATTTAACAGAACTAATATTAGTACCTGCCACTAAACCTAATGCCGTCAATTCCGAAGCTTTGATTAACATTTGGTGTTTAGCACCACCATAATAATTTGAGTATGGTGAAGGGTAAGAAGTAGTTGCATTTAATGTAGTACCCGTACCAACAATAGCATTACCAGAACCTCCGATAGTACCACCAATAGCCGTTAACGACATTACACCGTTAGTACATACTGAAGCAGCACCTTGAGTAATTGTTAAAGCACTTGGATATGCAGCTACAGTTACTGCAACAGTTGCAGCAGCAGTAGTACATCCATTAGCATCAACACCCGTAACTGAATAAGTTGTAGAAGCACTTGGAGTAGCAATAACGCTAGCACCCGTAGTACCATTTAAACCTAAAGCTGGAGTCCATGTATAAGACACAGCACCAGAAGCAGTTAAAGTTGTGCTTCCACCTGTACATACAGTAGCTGCAGGAGATACTGTTAAAGTAGCAGGCGCAACAACAGTAGTTGTAACAGCAGTTCTTGCACTTTCACATCCACCTGGACTCACTACAGAAACGTAGAAAGTAGTTGTAGCACTTACACTTGTAGTATAAGTAGTTGAAGTACTTGTTTGTAAAGCTGTAGTAGTTGTATTGTCAGCATACCATTTGAAAGTAGGAGTTGTATAACCGTTAGTATCCGCAACAGCAACTAAAGGAACTCTTGTACCACATTGAGTAGCACTAGTAACCGAAGGAGCAGTTGGAGGAGTATAAATAGTCACAGTAGCTGTAGCAGTTCCTGTACAACCTGTAGTTCCATTTAAACCATAAACAGTATAGGTAGTAGTAGCACTTGGAGACACTGTTAGTACATTACCTGTAGTAGCAGATGTATCATTCCAAGTATACGCTAATGTACCTACACCTTGTGTATTTTTTTGACCAGCAAAAACAACATTCAAACGATTTGTACTTAAACTAGCTGCATTTGTAGAAGCTGTAGAAGTATAAGCGACAGTATTACCTGAAGTTGCAGTATAATACGTAATAGAGTTATTAGTAAGATCAGCTCCGTTTTGAACCATATCAATAATGATATTAGAAGTTCCATTCCAATTAAACGGAGTCGAGAAATTAATAGTTTGAAGACCACTAGCCGTATGCGTATACGTTTGTGATGGGTATACTGTAGTATAACCTGTAGTAGATTCAAAAGTAGTTAAAGCTGACAAAGCAGTTGTACCTATTTGAACAACCATACCACTATTCGTAGCCGCATCTCCTAAAGTAGTAGTATTGAAGGCCATCGATGTAATATTTCCAGCACTTAAACCAGCTGCTTGTAATTCAGCCGCAGTATATACCATTTGCATACGGTATGAAGGCCATCTGTTACAAAATGCTGTTGGTTGAGTTGTAGCACTTGTTAATGTAGTACCCGTTCCTATTGTAGCAGTACCTGAAGCAACAGTTGTTGTTAAAGCTGTGATTGTTGATGAAGCACCAACACATACTGCAGCTGGTGAAGCTGTAGCTGTAACTACTGGTAAAACAGTTGGAGTAACTACCACACTAGCAGTAGTTGAACATCCACCACCTGTAGCTGTAACTATATAAGTAGTTGTTGTAGTTGGGCTAAAATACCAACCTGTAGTTTCATTACCTGAAACTGTAGTTGAATTAGTCCAAGAATAACTTGTATACCCACCATTAGTAGCTATTCCAATTGGAGTTAAACTAGCAGAACCACTACAATTTGTAGCTGTAGTTCCATTAAGTGAAAAAGCAAAAGGAGCAGTAACTGTAGCAGTAACTGTAACTCTTGGGCTTTCACATAAACCATCTGCACTTACCTCAGAAACATAGAAGAAATTATCTCCTATTGTTGCAACTGGGTAACTTGACAATGTACTAGCTGTTTGACCTGCTAAAGCAGTTCCTCCAGTAGAATTTAAATACCATTTAAAAGTACTTCCTGAAATTCCAGTTCCTGTTACAGAACAAGTTGGAGTACCTGAACCACATTGTGTACTATTACTAGCAGTTGGTGTAGGAATAGTTGAATTAATACTAACCGCAGAAGTAGTTAACGAATTAACACAACCCGCAGCTGAAGTAGCTGTAGCTGTAAAAGTTTGACTAACCGCAGTTCCAGATGTATTAGCCACAGAAGTAGTACCTGTAGCAGCAGTTACTGCTGGTGTTGTATTCCAAGCCCAAGTATAAGTTGAAGCTACGTTAGTAGATACTTGACCATTAAAACCAATAACTGGTCTAGCATTTGTAACTGTAGTACCTGTAGTACCTGTACAAACTCCAGTTCCAGAACTACCAACAGTAGTTATAGCAGAAGTTGTTGTTGTAGCCATTGCACAACCAGAACCAGTAGTAGCTATAGAACCACAAATATCTATAATGATATTTGAAGTACCATCCCAACTAAAAGGAGTAGTAAAAACATGCGAATTATTTCCTGTAACAGGAGAATATGTTGCTTGTGTTAATACTGTTGTAAAAGTTGGAGTTAAATAGGTAGTAGTTAATGCTGTTGAGCTTGTATTAGCCATTTTAAAAGTTAAACTAGACATTGTTCCAGTAGGAGCAGCAGTTGTAACATTAAAATTAATTGAATTAATATTTCCAGCACTAAAACCTGCAGCAGTCATTTCACTTGCTAAAATCAAATATTGATTTCTAACCGAAGTAGTTGCACCTGTACGGTAAGGAACTCCTGTTGTAGAAATTTTTGTAGCAGCATTATCAGTTCCTACTGTAGCATTACTTGTTGCTATACCTACACTTGCAGCAGTTAAGCTTACATTAGCCCCACTACATACTGTAGCTGGTGTAGCTGTAACTGAAGATATAATAGGTAAAGCATTTACTATAACAGAAACTGTTTTAGTAAATGGGCAAGTACCATTAGAAGCAAATGTATACACATAAGTACCTGCAGCTGTTGGTGTAACCGTAGCTGAAGTTCCTGAAATAGCAGTTTCTGCACCACTACCTGTTGTAGAAGTCCATGAAGTTGTTGAATAATCAGGAGCACCTGTAAATGTTGCACTTAATGTAGTTGAACCTCCAATACAAATTGAAGCAGAGCTAGCAGCAACTGCAACATTAGTAACAGTTAAAGTAGCAACATCAGAAGTTACTGGACTACAAGGAGAAGTTCCTGTAACAATAACTTTGTATTGATTATTATTTAAAGAAGCAGTTGGCGTATTGATTGTGTAAGTAGTAGCAGTAGCTCCTGAAACGTTGTTCCAAGTTGTACCATTAGTACTCATTTGCCATTGGTAAGTTAAACCAGAACCAGTAGCAGCAGCAGTAAATGTTACAGAAGCAACACCTGCACAAACCGATTGATTTGAAGGTTGAGTTCCAATTGCAACAACATCACGAACTGTTACCGAAGCTGGGTTAGAAGTAACCGCACCAGCATTCAATACACAGCGGTATTGAGTTCCTGTATTAGCAGAAGTTAATCCACTTAAAGTTATAGAAGCAGTATCTGCACCTGTAACAGCTAAATCAGTCCAAGTAGTACCGTTAGTACTGTATTGCCATTGGTATGAAGCCACATCACCAGAAGCTACAATTGAAAATGAAGCCGTTGAATCGCTACAAATTGTTTGAGCAGTTGGTTGTGTTGTGATACTTACGTTACCAACAGTTAAGTTAGCGGCACTAGTAGTTACTGGAGTACAAGGAGATGCACCAGAAACTACACAACGGTATTGGTAGTTGTTTTGACCAGAAACTGTTGCACTTATAGTATAAGTAGCATCCGTTGCTCCTGAAACATCATTCCAAGATGCACCATTATATTCTTGCCATTGGTACGTTAAACCAGTACCAGAAGCAACCACAGTAAATGAAGCTGGATCACCTACTAAAACAACTGCGTTAGCAGGAGGAGTAGTGATAGCCACTGGAGTATTAACCGTAACTGTAGCAGTACTTGTGTTCACACATCCATTACTATCTGTACCTGTAATAGTATAAGTAGTAGTAGTTGAAGGAGTAGCAGTTACGCTAGCACCTGTTGTCGCAGACAAACCTGTACTTGGAGACCAAGCATAAGTAGCACCACCTGAAGCCGTTAAAGAAGCTCCAGCACTACCAGAACAAGTTGAAGCACTAGATGCAGCAATTGTCGGCAACGCATTTGGTGTTACAGTAACTGTTTGTGTAGAAGAACAAGAACCTAACGTAGAACTTACAGTATAAGTTTGAGGTGTAGTTGGTTTAGAATATACAACATTAATATTCTCATTAGTATAACCTGTAGTTGCACCAACGTTAGTATATAAATCTGTTGTTGGAGTCCAAACAAATGTTGTAGGCACAGAAGAACTATATCCAAAAACCATTTTAGGTCTAAACGAAAGCGTTGTAGCAGTAGTATTAGCACATGGAGAAGTTGTATCTTGTCTATTATAACACATTGCTACAAAAGATGTAGTGTCATATTTCACCTCAGCAGCAGTACCTCCTCCGTTTAAGTTAGACCAACAAATATTTATAACAATATTTGATGTTCCATTCCAAGCGTATGTTGCAGATGATCCAGAACCTGTACCAAAAGCTAAAGTCTTTAAACCAGTAGAAGCAACACTTAAGTTACCTGTATATACTTGAGTAAAAGTTGCAGTATTAAATGTAGCAGTAGCAGCTGTTGCAGCAGTATTTCCTATACTTAAAGTAAATGAATTATAAGTAATACCAGCTGTTGTTACATCAAAAGCTAATGAACTAATATTTGATCCTGCAGAAAGACCTAAAGTCGTCAATTCTGAAGCAAGAATCACATATTGAGCTTTATATCCTCCATAATAATGAGAGAACGGACTAACACTATTTCCAGTTGATGTCCCACTACTTGCAGTAGTTAAAGCCCCAGTACTTAAAGCACTAGTAGCAGGAGAACTTACAGTTCCACCTGTAGCTGTCAAAGTAGCAACACCACCTAAACAAAGATTGGTTGGACTTTTTGCTATAGTGATTGCACTTGGCGTTGGGCTAACTGTTAAAGTTACAGTATTTGTAGCAGTACAACCAGCAGTACTTGTACCGGTTACAGTATAAGTAGTTGTAGTTGTTGGACTAGCTGTTACTGTATCACCAGTTGTAGCTGATAAAGCTGTACTTGGTGTCCAAGCATACGTTGAAGCACCAGTAGCTGTTAGAGTTGTTGCAACACTAGCACAAACGGTAGCACCAGAACTTACTCCAACAGTTGGAGTTGGAGCAGCTACATAAGTTGATCCAGAAGTTGCAGTTCCTGCAGCGTTTGTTACTGTAATTGCTCCTTCAGTAACTCCTACTGGAGCAACTGCAGTAATAGTTGTTGAATTAACTACAATAAAAGAAGTTGCCGCAACACCATTAAAACTTACAGCAGTAGCTCCCGAAAGATTTGCTCCTGAAATAGTTATAGTTTGACCTCCTTGAACACAAATAGAAGAAGGTGTATAACTAGAAATAGTTGGTGTAGCTGCTACCGTAGTTACAGTACCTGTTAAATAAGCTGAATCACAACTTCCATTATTAGCTTTAATTCTGTAATAATAAATAGTAGCTGGTGAAAGACCTGTAACTGCACTTGTTAAAGAAGTTCCTACTGAAAAAGGAGAACCACTAATAGGAGTAGTATAACCTGAATTAGTATATACTTCTAAAGTATAGTTAATAGCCGCCGCACTACCACCTGCTGCCGAAGCTGTCCAAGAAACAGTAGCTCCCGAAGAAGTTATTGAAGAATTGACAGGCAATGTTGGCGCTGCTGGACAAGTAATTTTACTTGAAGAAAGCGGTGAAGTAGTGAAATATTTTGGACCTCCTGTACAACCCGTACTATTATATGCATAAACAAAATAATAGTATTGTGTATTAGAAGTTAAAGACGAATCTGTAAAAGAAACTGCTGAACTAGATTGAACAACAGTACCTCCACCTAAAGCACCTGCAGCACTATAAGTTGTTCCATCTACTGGACCAGAACTTAAAGAACTACTTGTACTTTTAACAACCAAGTAACCACTAGGAGCACCTGTTGCCGCAGTAAAAGAACCCGCAATTGAAGTAGCACTTGTTGTTCCAAAAGTCAAAGCTGTTGCTTGAGCAGTTGGAGCCACACAAGGAACTGGTGGAGTCCAAGTAAATGTCAAACCAGATGCTGGCATAATAGTACTTGACGCAGCAACAGTACTTGAGTTTGCTGTTCCTCCTGTAGTTGAAGCCCATGCAGTAGTAGTTGTTCTATTATTATAATCAGTAGAAGTAGAACCTCTCAAACCAACTTGACATGAAGCACTAGTAGAAGCTGCCGTACAACTTCCGTATCTTACTTCAACTTTATTAGTAGTTTCATATAAACGAATCTGAAAATTTAAATTATCAGCAAGAGCACCAGCACTATATCTTTTTGCACTATTCCATTGAATAACAAAAACACGACCAGGTGATGAGCCTTCAATTCCTGAAGTAATTGCAGATGATCCATTAATTAAATCTCTACCAAAACTAGAAACTGCTCCTGCATAAGCAGTTGTAGCAGAAATAGGAGTATATCCTGTGGTTGATGGAGCAGTTGACCCGAATGTTATATAACCATTTGAGTTTACATTTAAAGTAGTATAAGCTATGTTATTAAAAGTAAATGTAAAAGGTATAGTAACGTTTAATACATTATCATCCCAGGTAGTAGTAACAGAACCAGCAAAAGACAATGTAGTAGGAGTTGCTAATGCCGTATAAGTTCCAGAAGTTTGAGCAAAAGAATACGCTGAGGCTTGAGCTCTAATCACTGTATTTGATCCCGCAATAAACAACAAGAACACCAACGCAGCTTTAAACGAATAAAGCCCGAAGGAGTTTCGGGAGTCAAAATTGATTAAAGGTTTACTCGTACTGGTTGTTGATAGACCGATACTTTCTTTCTTTAACCCTAATAAAATCAGTATCGTGGATACTATTTCATTAAT
>CANCGR010000556.1 GCA_947377625.1 Gammaproteobacteria bacterium
ACTCCAGCCCGTTGCGGTCGAGCTCGAGCGACTCGGTTTTTTGCCTGGCGAGCTCCTCCTGCGCGCGCTGGGCATTGCGGAGCGCCAGCTGGTAATCCGAGTCGGCCTGATCGCAGGCGTCGTTGATCGCCTTGGTAAGTTCGCGCTGCATCTGCTCCAGCGACTGGCGAGCTTCAACTACCCGGGGATATTTGTCTTTGTAGCGCTGCAGGAGCTGGGCGATCGCGATTTTTTGCGCGGCAATCTGTGAGGTGAGTTGGGAGATGAGCGGCTGGCCGGAAATGAATGGGAGATCCGTGAGGTCCTCGCCCTTGGTGCGATGCTCGCGGACTTGGTTGAGGCGCAGCTCGGCGTAAGTGAGGACCTGGGCGGTGGAATTGACCTGCGCGTTGAGGGCTTTGAGCGTGTCGTTGACGATGTCTTTGCGCTGATCGAGCGAGACCTGATTGTTCTTCTCCTTGTAGTCTTGGAGCTTCTTGGCGAGCGCATCGACTTTCTTGCGCTGTTCGTCAGCCGTGTTCTTCAGATCCTCGACGGCGCGCGCGGCGTCGTCGGCCCGGAGGCGGGTGTTGTGCGCGAGATACTCGTCAACAAACAGATTGGCGACCTTGGCCGCGACGAAGCGATCCGGATGCTCAAAGGAAATCGAGATGATGAGCGTGAGGCGCTGCAGCTGAACTTTTCGACCCTTCGCGAGCGCGTCCGCAATAAAAGCGGTATCAGCCGACGTCTTCTCGAAAGGCGCGAGAAAGGCGGCCCGATCTTCACCCGTGATGCGTTCCGCCACCTTCTGGATGATGGTTCCGCTCTCCATGACCTTTAGCTGCGTATTAAGATCCTCGGCGCCGCGGATGTCGTTATCTACAACCTGCTGAACCTGCATGACGGTCGGATCGCGGCGGAAAATCTGCACCGTTGCCGTCGACTGATAAATCTTGGTTAGGCTCAACGTGTAGACGAGCGAACTGGAGAACACGACGAGGAAGACGACGATGATATACCAGATGCGTTCGCGCAAAATCAGGAGATAGTCCTGAAAGCCACGATGCGCCGTGCCGCCGCCACTGTCGCCGTAACCATAACCAACGGCCGAGTAGCCAGAGTAGTTACCGCCGTAATTGTAGCCGTAGCCGGGTGCGTCAGAAGATTTCTTGGAGGCGGGTTCCATGGAGCGTCGCGAGAGGGAAATTAGAGAATGCGTTCCGGCACGGTGATCACGTCGTTGGGCTGAAGCGGCCAGGTCGCAGTCGTGTCACCTTTCATCAACTCCTCGGCATTGATGATGAAGGTATCGGACGTTCCATCGGCATTCGTGCGCTTGAGCGTCACATGTTTCTTGTCTGCAAGCCGGGTAAAGCCGCCCGCCCGCGAGATCGCATCGATGAGCGTGAGGCCCTGCTCGCGCGGAAATGGCACCAAGCCCTGCGCGGCAACCGAACCCGCAACGGTGACGTTGCGCGGCACGTATTCCACGACGATCAGATTGACCTGCGGGTGAACGAGGTAGTCGCGTTCGTAGAGATCGCGAATCAACTCCCCGGCCTGCCGTGCGGTCTTACCGGTGAGATCGACCGTGCCAATGAGCGGAAGGTTCACACTGCACTCCTGCGAGATGCGAACCTCCCGGTTCAAGTCCTCTTCCTGGAAGACCTGAATATGAATCATGTCAGAAGGCTGCAGCACGTAGTCGAGCTTACCCGGCGCATCGGCCTTTGCCGCATCGGCCCGGGTGGCGTCGGATTTGGCCTGCGCGGCCGACGGAGCGGCAGGTGCGCACACCGCACCCAGTGCAAGGGCTAGAATGACAGATATGAATCGGCGAAACTTACGTGAGATCATCGGCGACAAAAAACGGAAGAAGATCGTGACGATCTTCTTCCGTCGTTAAAGGGTCAAGCACGCCTCGTGCGTGATCAATAGCGGAGGTTGGCCGAGATGCTGAACACGTTGTTCGTGAATTCGCCACTCGAGATCACAGAGCTGTTGTTGCGGTAGGTGTAGGTGCCGGAAAAGTTGAGATAGGTGTTCAAAACGTAGCTCGCCCCGAGCGTGCCTTCGACGTAGTCATCCGTGCGGGTTCCGTAGTCGATGCCACGATAGCTGAGGCCGCCACGCAGGGACCACTGGTCGGAAATCGCCGCAGTGACCGTTCCGCCCAGCGAGAAGTTCTTCTGCTGCGCGCCTTGCGGGCTGGTATCGGCTGAATTCGATGCAGTCACCTGAAGGCTGGTCTTTTCCGTGAACGCATAGTTCAAGTTCGCACTGAGGCCCAGCATCGAGTCGTCACCGCCACCATTGAGCTTGCGGGTGGTGATACCGACGTTGAACTGACCGTTCAACTTCGGGGTAAATTCACCGCGCGCGCCCACGTTGAAAAATTGGTCCGTAGAGTCCTGACCAATCTGAGTCTGATAGCTGCGGTATTGATAGCCCACGCTCAGATCTACCTTCGGCGTCCACTTGTAGAAGAAGTTAATCGGAACAGTGTAGTCGTCAGAATCGGCGTAGCCCGAGCGCTTGTAGTTCGTATGCGTGGCGGTGATTCCGGCGCCGACTGAAGTCTTTTCAGAAACCTCGACTTCACCCTTGGCGCCAATCGAAAAGGCGTCGCGGCGAGTAAGGCCACGGTTGTCGACCGTGTTCTGGTTCGACTCGTTAAACCCGGTCGTCAACGAGAGCTTCATCTTACCGTCATCGAAGCCCGCATTGAAGTTACCAGAAAAAAGATTGGTATTCAGGTTGCTGTTGTCGGCGTAGGTGCTGAACGCCTCAGCCAGTGTGAGGTCTCCCTTGATCTGGCCGTCCTTACCGAAGGTAAGATCGAGACCGGGTGTGAGATCAAAAATCGTGTCACTCGACCCGCTCTTTTGGAGGAAGATATTGTCGTCGGCGCGCACTCCCACTGTGCCAGTCACAAACAGTTCCGCGCTGTCGCCAATGGCGAGGAAGGGCGCGGCGTGCGCGAGGGAGCTCAACGCGAGCACTCCGATGCTAAAACGGGCAAGGTTCGTCTTCATTTGGCGTTAAGTAGTGGCTAGTTAGATTGGTAGTTGGTGTTGTTCCTGCGAGCGCTTTTCGGAGGTAAACCCGCGGCATTGGTAGGCCGAAGACGAATTAGAGCATGATTTGATCCAGAAGGACGCTATCGATCGCAAGTTAGATGAAAAGTAGACCGCGGAAGCTCAATGCAATGATTTTACAGGCGCAAGGGTTTATTTTCAGTGAAATGAACATTATCACCCATTCGAAACAATCCGAGAAACCGCCCGGCGTGACAACCGGGTAATCCCTCTTTTTCGCGTGGAAAAAATCTCTGAGCGCCCCGCCGGAGCTCGTCCCGCCGAATTCGAAGGCTGGCGGGGCATGTTCAATCCCTTCCTGATCATCGTCACATATGGAGAAGGAGTCCCTCGTCTGCGGGTGCGTTGGCGGTGGGCAATGGGAGCGATTCTCGCGGCGGCGTTCTCTGTTTATGGGTCGTTTGCGAGCACGGCATTCCTTGTCTTCCGGTATCAACAACAGGTCGAAGCGGTCACCCTTCTCGACTTTTTGCTGCCTTCGCGCTGGCCCCGCATCCGGGCTGCCCGGGGAGATCATTATGTCGATACCGCCCAAGCGCTGCTCAAAACAGGCCAACGTCTCGAAGCGCTCATGCGCGTGCGGGCGGGTGTTGCTCAATCGCCAGCCAATCGCGACGGCCGCCTGCTGCTCGCCCAACTCCTCGTCGAAGCCGGACGACCGGAGTCGGCGCGCCAAGTTTTCCTGGATGGACTGGCGTTTCATCACGAAGATCCGACGTATCTCCGTCCGCTGTTCTCCTTCCTTTTTCAGCGCCAGAGTGACGCCACGGTCATCGCCATCGCCCGAAAATACCTGCCCCGGCAACCCACCACCACTGAACGCGACCGCCTCTACTCACTCGCCGCCGCCACCGCTGGATATTTCCGCGGCAATTATGATCTCGCCGAGGATTTTCTCCACACGCAACCCTCGCTCGAGATCTCACGCGATGGCCGTCTCTTGGCTGCGAGGATGGAATGGGAACGCGGCTATCATAAACTCGCGCTGCTGCGGCTGCGTGAACTCGCCGCCGACTTCCCCGACGACACCGAAATCCACTCCGAGCTTGCCACCCATCTCAATCGCGCCGGCCTGCACGATGAAATCCGCCGCTCGGCGCTGGCATTTCAGATTGCTCACCCCAATCTCCCGGGCCCGCGCCT
>CANCGR010000557.1 GCA_947377625.1 Gammaproteobacteria bacterium
TAGCCTTGCCACCTATTATAGTTTCATCGACCTCAACTACAACACCTTCACCACCTAATTTATCGTCACCCTCAATTGCATCGGTAATACCAAAGCAATTTCTAATGCGATGATTCATAAACCATGCAGTCTTTTGAGTTACATTTAAATCCTTAGCAAGTTGGAGAGAAGAAATACCTTTTTTGTGACCAGTGATCAAATAGATAGCAAGAAACCAAGTAGGTAATTCAATTTTGGTATTGTCGAATAAAGTTGCAGTGCAAACATTGAAATACTTTCCTGTATTTTTGCATTTATATTTGTTGCCAGCGCATTTGTAAACTTTAGACGTTTCATCAAATGGAGAAACTACATTGCCATTCCAGCGCAATTGCTCTAAATGGTTAATGCAGATTTGTTGAGTAGGAAAAGCCTTTACTAACTCTATTACCGATTTGAAGTCTACGTTTATCATTGCGTGCGTTTAACACTGCAAAGATAGTAGTTAATTACACTAAAGCAAATTATTTGGTGTAATTAAGGAAATATTTCTTTTTGTTATTCAATTATTTTCCGGTGTAGAGTTGTATATAGTTACCCGGCTCTTCTGTCGGCACACCCGTCACCCATGTATTCGCGTACCCCGGCAGCTTCACCGTCAGCCTGGTCGGAGTAAATGACGGCTGCGTCGGCACCGCCGCCTCGTTTGGCACCTTTATTGTTGACTCTCCAATGGCCAATATGACTATAACGTACAATTGCGCCAACCCATACTCCGTCAGTTTTACGGACACTTCTATAGGAGACGATACGCATGAGTGGCTGTTCCATGATGGAACCACCTCGACCGCACATAGCCCGACGCATATTTATCCCACCAGAACAAGCGATACCACCTATTCTATTATCCTGGCCACCTACGACTCCATCAGCGGTTGCAGGGATACGCTGACCACTACCGTTGAAATTTTGAACCCCGTTCCGCTATTTGCAGCTTCCGATACGGCCATATGCCGGGGTGAAACAGTCACTTATACTCCAGCACCGGATACCGCAGACCAGGTCGGCAGGTACAGATGGTACGTGAACAGCGTTAAATACCTGGACACCAACCTGAGTGTCCCCTTTACCTACCAATTCAATCACGTAGGCGTGGATACAGTAAAAATGCAGATCACGGACAGACACAACTGTTTGGATTCGGTCTTCCAGACCATTCATATCGCCAAGCCGACAGCCGACAACGGTGTTACGTCAGTGTCGGCCTGCTGGCCGGTGACGGCACACTTTACCGACCTTAGCGTTGCCTCATCCGGAACCACCCTTGCCAGCTACCAATGGAATTTTGATGACGGCCACACAGCAACGACGACGATGGATACCATTTCTCATATGTTTACGGACCCTACCCACTATCCCACACACGTGTACACCGTTACGGAAATAGTAACGGACAACCTCGGTTGCACCGATACGGCGATACAACTAATTACAGAAAACCATCCCCATGCCGCCTGTACCATCAACCACCACGACACCTGCATCGGCAACTCGATCAATTTCACCAATACCAGCTCACCTGCCACCGCCACCTCCCGCTGGGCATTCGGGGACGGAGGTACGTCAACGGCAGGCTCCCCGGCACATGCCTATGCTGCGACAGGCACATTCCCGGTATCCCTCATTGTAACAGATTCTTTCGGATGCACAGATACATTGAGAGACAACATCAGGATAACCAAGCCCAATGCGCAGTTTTACATGACAGATTCGTTTCTGGTATGTTCTCCCGCCGCCGTCACGCTGCACAATACCAGCACAGGCGCAACCACGTATAGCTGGTCACCCGGTATCGGAGGCACATCCACTACACCCTCACCGACCATTTCTTATGGCAGCGGCACCTATACGATAACGTTGGTAGCTAAGGACGCACACGGCTGTAAGGACACCGCTATCGGCCATTTGACTGTTTTTGGGGCAACAGGGAGTTTTTCTTACCCCGACACCCCGTGCGTCAACGGCCCGGTTTCCTTTGTCGCACCTACCACCCACGTAGACAGTATTATATGGGATTTTGGCGACGCTACCCATTTGAGCGGGAACCTTTCTATTGCCAGTACAACACACTACTACTCACGGCCAGGAACATACGTACCGAATGTCATTTTATACAGTAACAACGGGACATTGTGCAGTACAACCAGCTACGGGCCAGACACCATAAAGGTAGATTCGGTGGGCGCTGCCTACTCAGCCTTACCCGGTTCGGTCTGTCCCTATGCCACGATTACATTTATAGATACCTCGCACAGTTACTTTTCCCATATTGTTGCCCATCACTGGATCTTTTCGGCAACAGACACTGCAAACACAGACACTGCAACCTTTTCCTATGGCACAAGCGGCTCCCATACGATACAACTCACCTCCACAGACGGATGGGGATGTACTGACGTTTCCACCGATACCGTGCATATTTTCTCACCCGCAATAACCCTGTATTGCAGTGATTCCACGATCTGTTCCGGCGATACCGTCACACTGGCCGAAACCGGAGCCTCTACCTATTCGTGGTCACCCGGATGGCGATTATCCTGCACCACCTGCGACAGTACAAAGGCGTACCCGACAATATTGGGCGTGGATACAATAATTGCTTACACATTTATTGGCATAGACACCAACGGATGCAATGACACGCTAAAAACAAACACTCACCTCAGCCACCAGCCCGTTACCGGAACCATAACAGGGTCTTCGGTACTCTGTCCGGGTTCGACAGTGACCTTGGCAGATACCGCAACTGGCGGTACATGGACCAGCAGTGCGACAGCCGTCGCTACGGTCAGTTCAGCAGGTGTGGTCACGGGTGTGACCAATGGTACGGCGACCATTACCTATTCTGTCACCAACAGCTGTAGTACGCAGTACACTACGAAAGTCGTCACGGTCAATTCTTCCCCCTCAGCCGGAACAATTTCCGGTGACACGGTGTGCGTCGGAACAACATACACCCTCACCAGTACTGTATCGGGAGGTACCTGGTTAATGCTGTACGGGTACGGAACGATAGACACCAGCGGTATTGTAACCGGGGTAAGTCCAGGCCATGATTCCGTCTGGTACATAGTGGTCAACAGTTGCGGCAGGGATACTGCCCGGTTCGGCATAGAGATATGGCCGC
>CANCGR010000558.1 GCA_947377625.1 Gammaproteobacteria bacterium
GTGGTTTCCAGTGCTGCCCCCGGTGGGCGTGGCGTTGGCGAATCCCGTCGTGCCGCAGCGCGCCGACCCGCACATCACGTTTCACTCCGACGGCTATTATTATTTCATGGCGACCGTGCCGGAGTATGACCGCCTCGAACTGCGCCGCGCGCGGACGCTGGACGGACTCGCTGCGGCGGAGCTGAAGACAATTTGGAAGAAGCACGCGACGGGCCCGATGGGCTCGCACATCTGGGCGCCCGAGTTGCATGCCATCGAGGGCAGGTGGTTCATCTATTTCGCGGCCGGCGGCGCGGAGAAGGAGAACGTCTGGAACATCCGCATCTACGTCCTCGAAAACGCCGCCGCCAATCCGCTCGACGGCGAGTGGATCGAGCGCGGCCAGTTGAAGACGAACTGGGAATCGTTCGCGCTCGACGCGACGACGTTCGTGCATCGCGGCGTGCGTTACCTCTGCTGGGCGCAGAAGGACCCGAAAATCAAGGGCAACACGAACCTCTATCTCGCCAAGATGGACAGCCCGACGTCGATCATTGGCGCGCAGGTGATGATCTCGCAGCCCGATCGGCCGTGGGAGCAGATTCGCTATTGGGTGAACGAGGGGCCGGCGTTCATCGCGCACGGCGGGAAAGTTTTTCTTAGCTATTCCGCCGCCGGCACGGGCGCAGAGTATTGCCTCGGCCTGCTCGCGGCCGACGAAAACGCCGACCTGCTCGATCCGAAATCGTGGACGAAATCTCCGGTGCCGGTTTTCACGACCAACGAAGCCAACGGTATTTTCGGCCCCGGCCACAACAGCTTCACCACCACGCCCGACGGCAAAACCGATCTGCTCGTCTTTCACGCGCGCAACTACGCGGAGATCAAGGGCGACCCCCTCCACGATCCGAATCGGAACGCGCGGGTGCAACCGTTCGGCTGGAAGCCCGATAGCACACCGGACTTCGGTGTGCCGTTGCCGGAAACGAAATAATCGTCGAGGCTGCGCGCGATGTCCTTCGCTGTCACCGTCCGCCGCGCGTCGATCACGCTGCCGACTTACGAGCCGCATGCGCCCGACAAGAACCCGATGTTTCTCGAGAAACGGGTTTATCAGGGCAGTAGCGGGAAAGTTTACCCGCTGCCCTTCATCGATCGCATCGCGGAAAAGTCGGTGCCGCACGCGTGGGATGCCATCCACCTCGAGAACGAATTTCTTTACGTGATGATTTTACCGCAGCTCGGCGGACGCATCCACCTCGCGCGCGACAAGACCAACGGCTACGATTTCATCTACAATCAGTCCGTCATCAAACCCGCGCTCGTCGGACTCGCCGGCCCATGGGCGAGCGGTGGCATCGAGTTCAACTGGCCGCAACACCACCGCCCATCGACGTTCATGCCCGCCGAGGTCGCGATCGAGCATGATGCCGACGGCTCCATCACTGTGTGGCTGAGCGAACACGATCCGATGGCGCGCATGAAGGGCATGCACGGCGTCTGCCTCGCGCCGGGACGTGCGGTGCTCGAGGTGAAGGTGCGCATCTACAACCGCACGCCGCTCCCGCAGACGTTTCTTTGGTGGGCGAATGTTGCGACGCGCGTGCACGAGAACTACCAATCGTTCTTCCCGCCCGACGCCACCTACGTCGCCGATCACGCGAAGCGGGCGATGAGCGAGTTTCCTCTCGCGAAGGGACGCTACTACGGCGTCGACTACGCCGCGCGGGCGAAACACGGCGTGCCGGCGGGCGAGCCGCCCGCGCACTTTGTCCCGCCCGGCACCTACGCCGCCAACGATCTCTCGTGGTATGCGAACATCCCGGTGCCCACCTCCTACATGTGTATGGGCTCGGAGGAGGATTTTTTCGGCGGCTACGATCACGTCGCGCGCGCCGGCCTCGTGCACGTGGCCGATCACCACATCGCGCCCGGGAAGAAACAGTGGACGTGGGGCAACCACGACTTCGGCTACGCGTGGGATCGTAATCTCACCGACGCCGACGCGACCGGCGAGTTCGCGCCCTACATCGAGCTGATGGCTGGCGTCTTCACCGACAACCAGCCGGACTTTTCTCATCTCGCGCCCGGCGAAACGAAAGCGTGGAGCCAGCACTGGTATCCCATCCGCGAAATCGGCCCGGCGCAGAAAGCGAACGTCGAAGCGGCGGTCAGTCTGCGGGTCGCATCGGGCCGTGCCCACATTGGCGTTTCTGTGACCGCGCAGCACCGGCGTGCGATCGTCCGCCTGACCCATGGGAAAAACTTCGAACGCGACGCGCAAATTGATCTCGCACCGGCCGCGCCCTATGTCGTCGAGTGGCCACTGCTGCGCGGCGGGCGCGGAGCCAAGCTTACGCTCTCGGTGCACACCACCGATGGCCGCGAATTGATCCGTTACACGCCGCAGCCGCGTCCGAAACGCCCGGTGCCGCCCGCGGCCACCGAGCCGCCGCTCCCGCGCGCGATCGCCAGCACCGACGAACTCTACGTCACCGGTCTCCACCTCGAGCAATACCGCCACGCGACGCGTCGCCCCACCGACTACTGGCGCGAAGCGCTCCGCCGCGATCCTGACGATGCACGCTGCAACCAGGCCCTCGGGCTCTGGCATCTCCGCCGCGGTGAGTTTGAAATCGCCGAGAAATTTCTCCGCACGGCGATCGCGCGCCTCACGTTGCGCAACCCGAATCCCGCCGACGGCGAGCCCCACTACAACCTCGGCCTCTGCCTGCGGCATCAGGCCGATGGCGAATCGAAAATCGAGAATCGAGAATCAAAAATCTCTGCGGCCTACGACGCCTTCTACAAATCCACGTGGAGCGCCGCGCAGCAACCGGTCGCCTTCCACGCGCTCGCCGAGATCGATTGTTGCCGCGGTGACTGGCCGCGTGCGCTCAAACACCTCGACGCCGCACTGCGTCTCAACAGCGACAATCTCCGCGCGCGAAATCTGAAAGTGCTCGTTCTTCGCCGCCTCGCTCGTCTCGTTGAAGCGGATGAGCTCCTCCGCGCGACCCTCGCACTCGATCCGCTCGACGGGTGGGCACGACACCTCCGCGGCGAAGCGCCGACCTGTGACACCCAAACCCGGCTCGATCTCGCGCATGATCATGTTCGCGCTGGATTCTTTTCTGAGGCACTCGCGTTGCTCACGGCCGCTGCGCCTGAATCAAACTCGGGCACTGCTCCGCTTGTCGCCTACACGAGCGCATGGGTTTGTCACCTAGTGGGTGACAAACCCGCGGAGCGCCACCAGCTCGCGAATGCGGCCGCGGCGTCGCCGGACTACTGTTTCCCGGCGCGCCTCGAGGAGATTTGCATTCTGCGCCACGCGATCGCCGCCAATTCCCGTGACGCCCGTGCGCCATACTACCTCGGCAACCTGCTCTACGATCGCCGTCGTCACCGCGAGGCGATCGCGCTCTGGGAGAAATCCGCCCGCCTTGATCCGAAATTCTCGATCGTGTGGCGCAACCTCGGGATCGGTTATTTCAACATCGCGAAAAAACCCGCCAAGGCGCGAGCTGCCTACGATCGCGCGGTGCAAGCCAATCCGCGCGACGCCCGGCTCGTCTACGAGCGCGATCAATTGTGGAAACGCCTTGGGGTTTTGCCGGCCGCGCGACTCGCAGAACTGGAGCGCCACCGCGAACTCGTCGCGCAGCGCGATGACCTGACGTTGGAATTTTGCGCACTGCTCAATCACGTCGGCCGTCACACCGAGGCGCTGGCGTTGGTGTCATCCCGCAAATTTCAGCCATGGGAGGGCGGGGAAGGGCTGGTACTTGGCCAGCACGTTCGCACGCACCTCGCGCTCGGTCGCGCGGCGCTCGCTGCGGGCGAGGCGGCGAGGGCGCGCACGTATTTCGAGGCCGCACTCGGCGCCCCGGAAAATCTCAGCGAGGCG
>CANCGR010000559.1 GCA_947377625.1 Gammaproteobacteria bacterium
ACCGTGGAGCGCGTAGTTCAGCGCGAGCGAAAGATTTACCACCGGCCGGCTCGTCGTCGACTACGGCACCGAAACGTTGACCCCACTCACCGCGGCGATCGCGCCGGCCGCACTGTTGATTCTCCTCGTGGGCGGCACGATTTTCGCGCTGCGCGCGCGGCCATTCGACGCTGCTCAAGGCCGGCCCTTCGGTCTAGTCTCCGTTGGATCAGTGCTGGGGTTTTTGGGCGCGTGGTTTTTCGCGATTCTCGCCCCGACCTCGAGCGTGATGCCCATCGCCACTCAAACGATCGCCGAACACCGGATGTATCTCCCCCTCGCCGCCCTCGCGACCCTCGTGATCCTCGCGCTGCATCGGGCGCTGGGCCGGAGCAGCGTGTTCGCAGTTTTTGCGGCGGCCGCCGCCCTGACCATGATCACGACGCAGCGAAACGAAACCTACGCCACCGAGCTGACCCTGTGGTCTGACACGGCGGCAAAGGTGCCGCACAGCAGCCGCGCCCACTACAATTTAGGCTGGGTCTTGCTGCAGTCCGATCGGGGCGCCGAGGCCCTCCCGCATTTTGAGGAAGCGCTCCGGCTCAAACCCGACTACGTCGAAGCCCTCGTCAACTACGGGATCGCGCTGCGTTCGGTGGGCCGGCTCGAAGCCGCGATCGCTCCGCTGGAGTCTGCGCTTCGTTTGAATCCGGACTACTTCGAAGCCCACCTAAACCTCGGCATCTCGCTCACCCAGATCGATCACACCGCCGATGCGCTGGCCCATCTTGACCGGGCGCTTCAACTCAATCCCTCTTCTGCCGCGGCGCACGGCCACTTCGGCTATGCGCTAATGAAATCCGGCCACACCGACGAGGGAATCGCGCAGTTTGCCGAAGCCGCCCGGCTCAAGCCGAACGATTTCGCCACGCTCGAACGATTTGGTTTCGCGCTCCTCAACGCCCGCCGTCCACGCGAAGCGATCACTCAACTCGAAGCCGCGCTGCGGCTCGATCCTCTCTCGGCCACCGCGCAGAATCATCTCGGCCTCGCGCTCGCACAATCTGGCCGCGCCCCCGACGCCCTGGCCCACCTTGAACAGGCGGCGCGACTTCAACCCGACGACGCCGGGATGCACAACGACCTCGGCACCGCTCTGGCCATGGCGGGCCGCCTGCCGGAAGCGCTGCAACATTTCGAAGAAGCCGCGCGGTTGAAGCCAAATTTTGCCGAAGCCGCGCGGAACCGCGATCGCGCGCGCGCGCAATTGTCCGGCCGTTGAGCGGCGCGTCCACCCTCAGCGCATCGCGAGATACGGCTCGATCGCGCGGAAATTCTCCCGCGCACACGCGGCATCGCGCTGGGCTTTCTCCGCGAAAAGAAACACCGCATAACCGCCGAAACCGCCGCCGGCGTATTTGCAGGCGAGCGTGCCGGGCACGTCGGCCGGCAGCGCGGTCATGCCTTCGCCAAGTTGCATCGCGTAGCTTTCGCGGACGGCCGCGGCCAGTTGCGCGAGGCTGCTCGACCACACGGCTTCGCGCGCGGTTTGGCCGGCGCGCTCGATCGCATCGAAGTCACGCGGGCGGTTGGCGAGATCGGGCGTGTCGTGATCGTGGCCGGTCCAGAAGAGCGCCATCCGACCGCGGAGAAATTCGCCGTTGTGCTTCAGCTCGAGCTCGGGCCGCGCGCCGCTGCGCCACACACAGAGCCCCGTCTCGGAAATGATCGCGGGGTCCTGCCAGCCGACGCCGAGATCGAGCTCGGCGACGACGCCGTCCTTGCCATTGAGCAGCGCCCACGCGCCGCTGCCGCCGAGGCCGGCGTTCTGATTATACGGCCAGTCGCGCAACGACACCGTCGGCGAGATCGCGCAGTTCACCACATAGGCGCCGGCGCGCGCGAACCGCGGCACATCGAGCCAGCCGCCCGCGAAATCCACGCGCAGCGGCGCGACCTCGGGGGCGCGGATGAATTTCACGATCTGCGTCGTCGAGACGGGTGAAAATTGCGGCGGCGTCTTCGGCAGCACCACGTAGCGTGCGCCGACTTGCGCGCAGAGTTCGCGTTTGATCGGGCTGTATTTGTCGTCCTCGGTGACCGCGAGAATGTCAGGCCGCAGCCGCAGGAAGTGTTCGCGAAAATCGATCGCCGGCTCGAGGCCTTCACCCATCACGACCTCATCCACCGGATCGAGCGCCGCCAGCACCGCGCGCTTGTGATCGTCGGGCAGCGAGCTGCGGCGCTGCTTGTGCAGCCACAACACATCGTTCGACGCGAAACACACCGTGAGATGATCGCCGAGTGCCCGCGCCTCGCGGAAAAACTGCACGTGGCCCGCGTGAATGATGTCGTAGCAGCCGGAAACGAAGACGCGGATCATAGATTGAAACCGAGAAGCTCGGCGGCGCGCGCGGGTGGCGTCAACTTGTCTTTCGACGCCGTGCAGTCCGCTCCCAAAAATGGGAATCTACCGTTCCGCGGTCGGACACTGCGGCGCCGGGAATTTTTCGGCGCGAATTTCAAGTCGCTCGTCGCCGTGAGTTTGCACCCGTGCGGCTGGGCGCGGCATAGGTCGTGCAATTCCTTGCGCACCCAAAACCGCCCGCCCATGCCTGATTTCAAAATTGCGTTTCGCTCCCTGCTCAAGACCCCCGGCTTCACGCTCGTCGCCGTTCTCACGATCGCCACCGGCATTGGCGCCAACACCGCGCTGTTTTCCGTTTACGATCGGCTCGTGCTCAATCCCGTCTCACTCCCCTCGCCGTCGTCGCTCGTCGCGATCTGGGCGGTCAACAACGCCGCCAGTTTCGTCGCGCCCGCCGTCTCGTGGCCACGCTTCGAGGAAATCCGCCGGCAGGCGAAATCGTTTTCGTCGATCGCCGACAGCGCGTTCGACAACTTCACCATCACCGGCCAAGGCGACCCCGCGCAGCTCGCCGGCCTCCGCGTGACGCCGAGTTTTTTCCCGACCCTCGGGATCGCCCCCGCGCTCGGCCGCAACTTCACGCCCGACGAGGACGCGCCCAACGGCCCCAACGTCGTGATCCTCAGCCACGAATTTTGGCAGACCCGCTTCGGCGGCCGTCTCACGATCGTCGGCGAAAACATCCAGCTCAACGGCCTCTCGTGGCAGGTCGTCGGCATCATGCCGCCGCGCCTGAGCAATCCGTTTTCGCAGGCGCTGGTCTTCGCACCGCGCGTATTTGAAGTCGGCGGCCTCAACCCCGCTCAAGTGCAGGTCGGCGCGGGCTACTCGCAACCGATCGCGCGGCTGAAACCCGGTATCTCGCTCGAGCAGGCCAAGGCCGAGCTCGCCGCGATCAGCAAAAGCTACGGCGAGCAGTTCGCCACCAAGCTCGACGGCCCGAACCTCAGCGACCCGCGCTCCTTCGTCGACACGGTCGTGGGCAACCTGCGCCCGACGTTCTACGCACTGATCGGCGCGGTCGGCTTCGTGCTGCTCATCGCGTGTGCGAATGTCGCCTCGCTGTTTCTCGGCCGGCTCGCCGCGCGCCACAAGGAGATCGCCGTGCGGCAGTCGCTCGGCGCTTCGCGCGGCGCCATCGTGCGGCAGTTTCTCGTCGAGAGCGGATTGTTTTCAATCGTCGCCGGCGGACTCGGCGTGATCTTCGCGCTCTGGGCTTTGTCGGCGGCGCAGACGGCGTTCGCCACGCAACTGCCGCCCAATACCACGCTCGCGCTCGACTGGCGCGCACTGCTCTTCACGGCTGGCGTCGCGCTCCTCAGTGCGCTGCTCGTTGGCATCGCGCCCGCGTGGCAGGCCTCGAAAAACAATCTCGTGGAAGTGCTCAAGGAGTCCGCGCGCGGTTCCTCGGGCGGCGCGCGCAGCACCAATTTTCGCGCCAGCCTCATCGTCACCGAGGTCGCGCTGTCCGTCGTGCTGCTCGTCGGCTCGAGTCTGCTGTTGATCAGTTTTTTGAAACTTCAGCGCACGCCGCCGGGCTTCAATCCGAAGGGTGTCGCGTCCGCATTCGTCGGCGTGCCGCTCGCGCGCTACAAGACGAATCCCGAGCAGGCGCATTTTTTTGCGGCCGTCGTCGATCGCCTGAAGGCGATGCCGCAGGTGAAGTCCGCCGCCGCCGTCATCGGCCTGC
>CANCGR010000560.1 GCA_947377625.1 Gammaproteobacteria bacterium
GCCAAGGGCGTGACGCTCTGGGTGTCCGCCCCGCTGATGGTTTTCTACGTCGTCTTTTTTCCGTTCATTTGGGTGCTCAACGGCACGGCCAACCGCTGTCTCCGTTGGGCCGGACTCCAGCCGACCGGCGAAGGGGAACACTCCTTCGCCGCCGAGGAACTCGAATACGTTTTTAGCCACGCGCGGCATTCGCATCCCGGCGATGCGCTCGTCAACAAGCTCATGGTGCAGTCGCTCCGCGCCCGCGACACCACGGCGCAGCAAATCATGCGGCCGCGCGATCAGGTGGCCGCGCTCTGGCTCGATCGGCCGCTGGCGGAGAGCCTCCGCGCCGCGCAGACCGGCGGACACAGCCGCTTCCCCGTCTGCGAGGGCACGCTCGACAACGTGAAGGGCATGATCCTCGTGCGCGAATGGCTGTGGCAAATCCAGGCCCTCGGCCCCGAGACCCCGTTCACGCCGCTCCTCCGGCCGGTGCTGGAATTCAGCGCGAAAACGCCCGTGCATGTGATGATCGAGCGCTTCCGCATGGCGCGCAGCCATCTCGCGATCGTGCGCGACGACCAGCAGAAGCTCGCCGGCATCGTGACGTTTGAGGACGTGCTCGAGGAAATCGTCGGCGACATCCGCGACGAGCTGGACCTCGGGCTCGGACCGATCTTCGAGCGCAAGGAGCAGTCGATCGTCGTGAGCGGGGCGTTCACGATGCGCGAACTCCAGGCCGAAACCGGCTGGCCGTTCGAGTGGCTATCGCGCGAAAGCGTCGCCGCGTGGTTTGCGCGGCACCTCGGCCACCAGCCGCAGCGCGGCGAGGTGTTCAGCGAAGGCGACTACCGGCTGACCGCGCTCGAGGTGAGCGCCGAGCGCATTCGCCGCGTGCGCGTGGAGCGCATCGAAGCGCCCAGCGCCGAGCCGTCGGCGCCGTAGCCGCTCACCCGACCGAACGATGGCGGTCGGCCCACGCGGCCCACGCTACCATCAGCCATTGCGACAGGCTCATCCACGCGACAATTTGCTCGTTGGGCGGCGGCGGGCCGAAAACGTTGCCGACATAGATCACCAGGATGAACGCAATCAACGCCCAGAACCCCCAGCGGCCGACGCCGTCCTTGGCGGACGTTTCGCGCAGGTAAAGCCAGAGGGCCCCGAGAAACATCGCGCCTTCGAGCAGCAGCGTTCCGGCAACGGAATTCCACACGCCAAGTCCGAGATAAGGCCCGTGCGACAGCACCGGCATATCGGGCCGGTGCACGATGAAATCGCCCACCCAGTGGCTGAGCACCACCGCGCCCAGCACGAGCGCCGCGCCGCGATCGCGTTTCAGCGCGAAGTGCACTCCGCCAAACAGCACGCTCCACCCGATCGCAAACACGAGGCTGTGGCTGTAGGGATAGTCGTAGAAATCCAGCGGCGTGACCTTCGTGATCCCCGGCGCGATGCGAAAATGCTCCGCGCCCGTGAGCAGCAGCACCGGCCACACAAAATCCAGAAACTCCGCGGCCAAGAGCGTCGTGCCGAGCGAGACCCTGGGCGCGGCCTTCTTCGCCGCGAGGGCGATGGCGTAGTGACCGATGAACATGGGCGAAGGGGAACCTTCGCGACCTCAACGGCGCCGCCTTGCTCAGTCAATCGTGTAAGGCTCCTGCACTTCCTCGGACTCGGTCACGGTCGTCAGCGCGACGAGGCTCTTCAGCGAGGTGAAGTGCTGGCTCAAGTCGAAGTCGCCGCCGAGCCCGCCGATGAGTTTGTCGAAAAGATCCTTCTTCGAGGCCTGCAGCGCCTGGATGCGCTCCTCGATCGTGCCGGCGGTGACCATGCGATAAACAAATACCGTGCTCTTCTGGCCGATGCGGTGCACGCGATCGACCGCCTGCGCCTCGACCGCCGGGTTCCACCACGGGTCGAGCAGGAAAACGTAGTCCGCCGCGTGCAGTGTGATGCCGGTGCCGGCGGCCTTCAGCGACACGAGCATCACCGCTGCGCCCGACGCCGTCTGGAAACCCTGCACGGGCTTCTGGCGATCGAGCGTCATGCCGGTGAGTTCGAAACGCGGGAGCTCGGGGAATTTTTCCGTCAGCGCAAGCCGCACGCGATCGAGCAGCATCACGAACTGCGAAAAGATCACGACTTTGTGGCCGCTGCCGACGATCTCGGTGAGCTTCTCGACCAGGAGGTTGATCTTGCCGGAGTCGCTGAGCGGGGCCTTGAGCCACGGGAGCATGTCCGGGTCGCAGCAGGTCTGGCGCAGGCGGGTGAGCAGCGCGAGGAAGCCGAAGCTCTTCTCGCGCATCGCGGCGCCGACGTCGTCGCCGAGGCGGTCGAGTCCCTCCGAGCAGATGCGCGCGTATTCCGTGCGCTGCACATCGGTGAGCGGGCAGATGAGGTCCATCTCGACCTTCTGCGGCAGCTCGGTGGCGACCTCGTTCTTGGTGCGCCGGAGAATGAACGGCGCGAGCTGCGCGCGCAGCCGCGTGAGCGTGCCCTCGCGATCGGTGTTGAGCGCCGCCTCGAAGGTGGTGCGCGAGCCGAGCAGGCCCGGCAGGAGGAAGCGGAAGATGCTCCAGAGATCGAGCTGGCGGTTTTCGAGCGGCGTGCCGGTGAGCACGATGCGGTGCATCGCGCGGACCGCGAAGCAGGTCTGCGTGATCTTCGCGTCGGGGTTCTTGATGAACTGGCCCTCGTCGAGCACCGCGTAGCCAAACTCCACGCCGCTGAGCAGCGCGCGGTGTTTGCGCAACTGCGTGTAGCTCGCGAGCCAGATCACCGCGTCGGTGCGCTGGGTGAAATCGTGGCCGGTCTTCAGCACGTCGACCAACAGCGACGGGAAAAACTTCGAAATCTCCTCGCGCCACACGGGGACGACGCTCGCGGGGCAGACGATGAGCGTCGGCTTTTCCATGATGCGCCGCGCCGCCAGCAGCGCGAGCACCTGCATCGTTTTGCCGAGGCCCATTTCGTCGGCGAGCAGGCCGTGGCAGCCGACCTCGCCGAGGTGGTGCATCCACTCGACGCCGCGCCGCTGGTAGGGGCGCAGCAACTCCGGCAGCTCCGGCGGCGCCGGCGGCGGCGCGAGCACGCTCTGCCGCCACGCCTCGATCTCGGGCGACAGCGTGAGTTTCAGGCGCGCATCACTGAAGAGCGAAAAGATCAGATACGGCGACAGCGCCTCGCCGGTCGTGAGCCCGTCCCCTCCCTGCGTTTCCTCGACGTTTTTCTGCCACGCGTGGAACGACTCCCACTTGTCCGCGGGCAGGGTCACGATGCCAAGGTTCGGCAGAATCACCGGCTGGCCGCCGCGCTTCAGGAGCGACTTGACCTCGCCGTCAGTGAGCATCCGTTCGCCCGCGCGGAAAATCCACCGCAGGTTCAGCGCCGCGCCGTCGGCCCCGCCCCGGCTCGAGCCCGGCGCCGCGCGTTCCGCAACCGCCTCGATCTCGATC
>CANCGR010000561.1 GCA_947377625.1 Gammaproteobacteria bacterium
CATTAAGTGGAACGCTGACGACAGCGAATCAGCCAAACATTACTCAGGTAGGTACATTGACGAACTTAACGGTATCGAATAATGTAACAGCGACAACAATAAGTACAACCAATGCGATCATTGGTAATCTGAGTGGATTAACAAGCCTGACAGTAAGTGGTCCATTAACTGCCACAACATTGGGTGGAACGATCAATACAGCGTTACAACCGAACATTACTCAGGTAGGAACCTTAACGAACTTAACAGTATCCAATAATGTAACGGCTAACTCAATCAGCAGTGTAGCCGGAACCTGTGGAGACTTAACAGTACCTGGCACCATCACGGGTGGTACATTTAGCGGTACACTGGGAGCAGGTGCATTGGCTAATATCACCACACTGGGTAACTTAACAGCGATTACTGTATCAGGTAATATTACATCAAACTCGATCAGCACAGTCAATGCAACGATAGCAAACTTGAGTGGTTTAACTACTCTGACAGTAAACGGAGCGATTACCGGAACGACATTAGGAGGAACAATCAATACAGCGTTACAGCCGAACATTACTCAAGTTGGAACCTTAACGAATCTGACAGTATCCAATAATGTAACGGCTAATTCTATAAGCAGTGTAGGTGGAACGTTAGGCAACTTAACTGTACCTGGTACGATTACTGGTGGAACATTTAGTGGTACACTTGGAGCGGGTGCATTGGCTAGTATTACGACACTGGGTAATTTAACAGCGATTACAGTATCAGGCAATATCACATCAAACTCAATCAGCACAGTAAATGCTACGATAGCAAATCTTAGTGGTTTAACTACTCTGACAGTAAACGGAGCTATTACCGGAACAACATTAGGCGGAACAATTAATACAGCCTTACAACCAAACATTACACAGGTAGGTACCTTAACAGATCTTACAGTATCAGGAAATGTGACATCAAATACAATTAGTGCTGTTACTGCTACAATTACCAACCTGAGCGGCTTAAATAATCTGACCTTAACAGGTAACCTTACTTCCAATGCGATCAGCACTACAAATGCGATCATTGGTAATCTGAGCGGCTTAACAAGCTTAACAGTAAACGGTGCTATCACCGGAACTACATTAGGCGGAACGATCAATACAGCAAGTCAGCCGAACATTACCACCGTAGGTACGCTGGGAGCCTTAACAGTAACTAACTCAGTAAGTGCTGCTACGTTGTATGGTAATATCGGAACAGCATTACAACCGCAGATCACTCAGGTGGGTACATTAAGTAATCTTACTGTATCAAATAATATCACTGCTACAACGATCAGCACTACGAATGCGATCATTGGTAATCTGAGTGGATTGACAAGTCTGACAGTAAGTGGCCCATTAACTGCTACTACCTTAGGTGGTACGATCAATACAGCAAGTCAGCCTAACATTACTGAGGTAGGAACATTGAGCAATCTTACTGTATCAAATAATATTACAGCCACAACGATCAGTACAACTAATGCGATCATTGGTAATTTGAGTGGTTTAACGAGCTTAACAGTAAATGGTGCTATTACAGGAACAACAATAGGTGGAACAATCAATACAGCGTTACAACCTAATATTACCCAGGTAGGAACGTTAACGAACTTAACAGTATCCAATAATGTAACGGCTAATTCTATAAGCAGTGTAGGTGGAACATTAGGCAACCTAACTGTACCGGGTACGATTACGGGTGGAACATTTAGTGGCACACTTGGGGCAGGCGCATTGGCTGGTATCACTACACTGGGTAATTTAACAGCGATCACAGTATCAGGTAATATCACATCAAACTCAATCAGCACAGTAAATGCTACGATTGGTAATCTGAGTGGCTTAACGAGCTTAACAGTAAATGGAGCAATCACAGGAACTACGTTGGGTGGAACGATCAATACAGCAAGTCAGCCTAACATTACCACCGTAGGTACCCTGGGAGCCTTAACGGTAACTAATTCAGTAAGTGCTGCTACGTTATATGGTAATATCGGAACAGCGTTACAACCGCAGATCACGCAGGTAGGAACCTTAAGCAATCTGACGGTATCAGGTAATGTAACCTCAAGTGCGATCAGCACAACTAATGCAATCATTGGCAATCTTAGTGGTTTAACAAGCTTGACCGTAAATGGAGCGATTACCGGAACTACCTTAGGTGGTACGATCAATACAGCAAGTCAGCCTAATATTACTGAGGTAGGTACATTAAGTAATCTTACTGTATCAAATAATATCACAGCTACAACGATCAGCACTACGAATGCGATCATTGGTAATCTGAGTGGCTTAACAAGTTTAACAGTAAGTGGCCCATTAACGGCTACTACCTTAGGCGGTACGATCAATACAGCAAGTCAACCAAACATCACCACCGTAGGTACGCTGGGATCCTTAACAGTAACTAACTCAGTAAGTGCAGCGACGTTGTATGGTAATATCGGAACAGCATTACAACCACAGATCACTCAGGTAGGAACCTTAAGCAATCTGACGGTATCAGGTAATGTAACCTCAAGTGCGATCAGTACAACTAATGCAATCATTGGCAATCTTAGTGGTTTAACGAGCTTGACCGTAAATGGTGCGATCACCGGAACTACATTAGGTGGCACGATCAATACAGCAAGTCAACCGAACATTACTGAGGTAGGAACATTGAGCAATCTTACTGTATCAAATAATATCACTGCTACAACGATCAGTACAACCAATGCAACGATTGGTAATCTGAGTGGCTTAACGAGCTTAACCGTAAATGGAGCAATTACCGGAACTACACTAGGTGGAACGATCAATACAGCAAGTCAGCCGAACATTACCACAGTAGGTACGCTGGGCGCCTTAACAGTAACTAATTCAGTAAGTGCTGCTACATTATATGGTAATATCGGAACGGCCTTACAACCGCAGATCACTCAGGTGGGTACATTAAGTAATCTTACTGTATCAAATAATATTACAGCTGCAACGATCAGCACTACGAATGCGATCATTGGTAATCTGAGTGGCTTAACAAGTTTAACAGTAAGTGGCCCATTAACGGCTACTACCTTAGGCGGTACGATCAATACAGCAA
>CANCGR010000562.1 GCA_947377625.1 Gammaproteobacteria bacterium
GAAAGGCGGTACTCCCATTACATCCCCACGGTTGTTGGCACTGGAGGCCCGCATTTTGCTCGATGCGGCGCTGTTAACCACGTTGCTGGACAAATCCGCCAGCGGGGAGGGCAGTCATGACGCGACTGACGACCATAGCCACGATAATGATAATTCCTTGCATGCCGATTATGCCGCCGTCCAGGACCGGGCGCCGGCCGCCGAAGTGGTATTTGTCGACCGCGGCCTGATCAACGATGCCGGTTTTTCGCAAACGCTGAGTGACTTGCAACAAAGCCGTCCCGGTTTGAGCGTGGTGCCGGTGGACGAGCACGGGCTGGAGACCATTACCCAAACCTTGCAGCAGTACGCCGATCTGGGTGTGCGCATTGACAGCGTGAACATCATGGCGCGCAGTGACGCGGGCACCTTGCATCTGGGTAGCGACAGCGTGGCTGAGAGCGCACTGCCGCAGAACGATGTCCTCAACCGGACCGCACAGAACTGGCGCAATATCCTGTCAGACGATCTCAAGGTCAATGTCTACAAAGGCTCCATTACCGATGGCGGCCATGGCATTCAACTGGTTGGCGGCGGCGACACTAGCAATAACGACAACACTGCCTTGCACGACACCACGCATGCTGACTTAGGCCTGGCCACCGACACCACCACTCCCACCACCGCAGATGCGGCGTTACTGGCCGAGCACGATGCCAGTGTGTCCACACCGATCACGTCGGTGGTATTCGTCGACACCCAAATACCGGATTGGCAAGTGCTGGCGCAGGCCGCGCACGTGCCTGGTGTTGAAGTCATCGAGCTTGATCCTGTCCAGGACGGTGTGACCCAGGTAGCGGCGGCACTCGAACATTACAAAGGTCTGGATTCCATCCAGTTCCTTACACACGGCGAGGTTGGCCAGTTCCACATTGGTGGCACGCATGTGGATTCGTCAACGCTGGCAGCCAGGCCGGCAGATTTTGCCAGCTGGGGCAATGCACTCAAGGCTGATGGTGACATCCTGCTGTGGGGCTGCGACATCGGCGCGACGGCAACCGGCAGGGAATTCGTTAACGAGTTGTCCTCATTGACCGGCGCCGATGTGGCGGCGTCAATAGATCTCACCGGCAAGGAAGCGTTGGGCGTCAACTGGAACCTGGAATACAGCACCGGCAGCGTGGGCTCCGGTTTGCACGATGCACTGTCAGAGTCGGGCTACCAGGGTTTGATGGCGGCACCGACTATCGACGTCGGTGGGGCGTCAATGGAGTTTGCCAACTCACGCCTCAGCCTGGTGTCTGGCACTGCCACCGCCACCGGCACGGTGAATACTTCCAGCTACAACTTCACCAGCGTCGGATTGAATTCGGTATTCAAATACACCAACGTCCTCACTATTGGCGGCCATCAGATCGATGCTTACGTCACGCTGATTACCACCAGCAATGCCTCGGTAACCAAACTGGATGACCCTGATCCGGGCGGCACAGGCATCAACAGTGGCGGCGCCGGCGATGCTACCTACTACGATCTGAACTACGACAACGCCACGGCCGGTGCCAGTCTCTTTGATGAGCAGTACCTGTTTTCGCCGGCTGTCACCACCACCACCGCCGGCGGTTTTGTCACCTGGCAGTTCGCGTTCAAGGAAGGCAGCTCGCTGGTGTCGTTGAGCAACTTCTACAACAACTCCATCGATATTGACGGCTCGACCAACCCCACCGAATTCGTGGGCTACAGCGGCTTCAGCGAATATCAGGTATCCACTGATACCAGTCTCTCGGTCGAAGCCGGCACTGGTATTGAGCTGAAGATTTATCAGAACGGTGCGGCGGACTACACGGGGGTTACCCTGAATGACAAGGGCCGTGTACAGATGCAGTTTGACAATGTGTCGACCATCACGCTCAGCATGGGCACCAAGAACAATACCGCGACCTCGCGCCAGTTCGCGTCCATTTTTGCGGTGTCACCCCAGACTTCCTTCATCTCGGTGATTCCGCCTACCGCCGATACCTTGATCACTAACGACACTACGCCGTTGTTGACCGGCACCGTCGGTGGCACTGCACTGGGTGCCGACTCTTTCACCGTCACCGTGAATGGCACGACTTACACGAAGGGCGTCGACGACAATTTGACTGTTTCCGGCTTGAACTGGACGCTGGATATCAAAAATGCATTGCCCAGCAACACCTATGACGTCAAGGCTTTGCGTGGCGGTTCGATCTATGACCAGACCACCAACGAGGTGAAAGTAGACTCCAGCGCTCCCACTGCGACCATAGCGATGAGCGACACCGCGCTGACCAGCGGTGAAACTGCGGCAGTGACCATCACCTTCTCGGAAGCGGTCACCGGTTTTGACAACAGTGATCTCACCGTACCCAACGGCACGCTCAGCGCGCTTACTACCGCTGATGATGGCGTCACGTGGACAGGCACTTTCACGCCGACTGCCAACATCAATGACACCACCAACATCATCAGTATGGCCTCCACCTATACTGACCTGGCCGGCAACACCGGCACCACAGCCAATTCGCCCAATTACACGGTCATCACACCCGCACCTGTTGCGTCCATCACGCTGAGCGACAGCGCGCTGATCACCGGCGAAACCTCGACGGTTACCATCGCGTTCAGCAAAGCGGTGAAGAACTTTGACCTGACCGATCTGACTTCTCCCAATGGCACGCTGAGCACTCTGACCACCAGTGACAACATCACGTGGACGGCGAAGTTCACACCGACCACCAACATCGAAGACGCCACCAATCTCATCACACTGGCCACCACTTACACCGACACATCCGGTACTGCCGGCATCGCGGGCAGCTCAGCCAACTATACCGTCGACACCAAGGCACCAACCGCGACGATCACCTTGAGCAACAGCGCGCTGATAAGCGGTGCGACCTCGACAGTCACGATAAAATTCAGCGAAGCTGTTAGCGGCTTTGCGCTGGCCGACCTGACGGCTGAGAAAGGCACGCTGAGCAATTTGACCACCAGCGACAACATCACCTGGACGGCCACTTTTACGCCGACCACCAATACCAACGACACCACCAACCTTATTACGCTGGCCACTACCTATACCGATGTGGCCGGCAATGCTGGCACTACGGCGACCTCAGCCAACTACACGGTCGTCACCACTGCGCCCAGCGCGATAATTACCTTGAGCGACAGCGCGCTGATCGTTGGTGAAACCTCGACGGTAACAATCGCGTTCAGTGAAGCGGTCAAGAACTTTGACCTGACTGACCTGACAGCGGCCAACGGTGCGCTCAGCACGCTGGCCACCAGCGACAACATCACATGGACGGCCAAGTTCACGCCGACCACCAGCATTGAAGACACCACCAACCTGATCAACCTCGCCAGTACCTATACCGACACAGGCGGCGCGTCCGGCACTGCAGCCGCGTCGCCCAACTACACGGTGGACACCAAAGCGCCGACTGCGACCATTGTGATGAGCAACAGCGCGGTGACGACTGGTCAAACCTCGACGGTCACCATTACCTTCAGTGAAGCGGTGACCAACTTTGCTCTGGCCGACCTGACGGCTGAGAACGGCACGCTGACCGGCTTGACGACCGGCAACAACATCACGTGGACCGCCACCTTCCGGCCGACCGTCAACATCAGTGACACCACCAATAAAATTTCGCTGGCGACTACCTATAACGACGTGGGCGGCAACACCGGCGCTGCGGCGACGACAGGCAACTACACGGTCAACACCACGGCTCCTTCCGGCGTCATCACGATGAGCGACAACGCGCTGACCAGTGGCGAAACCTCGACGGTCACGATTACTTTCAGCGAAGCCGTAACTGCCTTTACCTTGACTGATCTGACGGCCCAAAACGGTACCCTGAGCAATCTGACCACCACCGACAACATCGTGTGGACGGCCACTTTCACGCCAACCATCAACATTAATGTCAACACCAACGTCTTTACGCTGGCCAGCACCTACACCGATACAATCGGCACCGCCGGCACTGCGGCCACGTCTGCCAATTACTC
>CANCGR010000563.1 GCA_947377625.1 Gammaproteobacteria bacterium
GTAATGGTTCCCTAGGCTATAGTGGAGATGGTGCCCTTGCTACTTTGGCACAGCTCAACAAACCAAATGGAATATCTGTCGATGTATGTGGAAATTTATATATAGCAGATGAACAAAACAAACGCATCCGCAAAGTAACCTACCCTGCCACTCCATCTGTCTCTATCACTACTCCTCCATCAATAGCAATCGGTGCTACTGTAACTGTTACAGCCGGTATCACAGGCGGATGCTGTCCAAGTTATTCCTATTTATGGATGAATAAAGGCATTGTGTTTGCTACCACGACTACACCGAGTACCACCTACACAAAAACTGGTGGTATAGATTCCATAACGGTAAAAGCAGTCGGGTGTGGGGATACAACGGTGTCGAGTGTGCATGTGGTGGTGGTTGATAAAACTGGGACCTCCCCCTTCCCCTCCAGAGGAGGTGTGACATGTTATCCGAACCCGGTTCATACTGAACTGATTGTGGATGCCGGGGTTTCGATGCGTTCGGTGTCCGTTGTTAATTTGCTGGGCCAAGTTGTTTATTTTGGTGTCTACAATGGCGCGTTTGAGCGGGTGGTGGATGTTAGGGAACTGCCTATAGGGGTTTATTTTGTGCGGGTTGTGCTTGAAGATGGCAATGTGGGTGTGGAAAGGTTTGTGAAGAAGTGATGCAATAATTTTAGGGGGTATGATTGTTTTTTGGGTGTACAAAAACGAATACGTCCCGTGTGGTTTATCACTCCTCTTTTTCAAAGAGGGGAGTGTGTGCATAGTCCATTATGTGCTGTAAATCAACAGTATAAGAATGTTTATTTTTTATTATTTTATTATTTTGTGTAACAAAATGTAGCGCTACGCAACAGCTCCCCTCTTATTTTAAGAGGGGACAGACCTGATAAAAATGCGCAGCTTTTTATCAGGGCAGGGGTGATAAACCACGCTACACATTGTTTTCGGATATTTGTATTGTATGAATAAACCCAACACAAAAATACATACTTTGCCGCACCTGAAGGATAACCGCAAACAGTTGCGGAAGTCATTGACCCCGGCTGAAGCCAGGCTATGGGTTGCACTTAAAAACAGTCAGTTACATAACAGGAAATTTATCCGTCAGCACAGTATTAGAAATTATATAGTTGATTTTTATTGTGCGTCTGAAAAGCTGGTAGTTGAACTCGACGGGCAGGTGCATTTTAATGCAATTGCATCAACAAATGATGCCGAAAGGGACCTGCGCCTGCGTGAATTGGGAATACGGGTGATCAGGTTTGAAAACAAACTGGTGTTTAATAATTTAGATGGTGTGCTAAGGGGGATAGCGAATTGTTTTAGTGATGGGCAATGAACGATAAGTAAAGTATGAAACGAATACGTCCCGGGTGGTTTATCACCCCTGATCCCGCCAACGGGCGGAATCGGTCCCCTCTTAAAATAAGAGGGGAGCTGCCTCTTAGTGCATTATGGGCTGTAAATCAAAGCTATAAACATGTTTGTTTGTTATTTTGTGTAACAAAGTGTAGCGCAAAGCAACAGCTCCCCTCTTATTTTAAGAGGGGACAGACCTGATAAAAATGCGTAGCTTTTTATCAGGGCAGGGGTGATAAACCACACCGGGCGTATACCAAAACACCCAAATATTTCCAAACCTCACCAAATACACCTATTTTTATATACTCATAATCTCCTGCATGAAAATAAACCTCCTTTTTTACCTCTTGGCAGCAATACTGGTTTTCAACCACAAAGCGGCTGCCGGTGGTTTATGCAATGTTATTAAGGGCAATTGCAATGCAATTGTGGGCGGGTGTAATAACCTACTTTCAGGGGCATTTTCGTCCGTTTTGGGCGGTTCCGGTAATACAGATAGTGGGTATAGCTATGTCGGAATATCTGGGAAGAATATTTTAGCAGTATGTGATAATGTATTTCATGCAAATTGTTTATGGTTAGGTTCTCTATTTAGGGGGACGACAGCACCCGGATATGCGTTCGGTACTGTATGGGTAGATACCACTGGTGGAAATAATGTATTAAAAATAATATAATTTTATAGCGTGATACGTTACATATATTTGGCTTCATTTCTCTTGATTACGATTATTTCGAAAGCGCAAATGATAACAAGTGTTGCTGGAATTGGGGCAAGTTCTTACGTTGGAGACGGAGGTCCAGCATCGGCGGCCGCGCTTTTGCCTGCTGATGTTGTTTTTGACAGACAAGGGAATATGTTCGTTGCGGATGTAAAAAATCGGATTCGCAAAATAAATCCCTCTGGAATTATCACGACAATAGCCGGAGATGGAACATCTGGATCTACTGGAGACGGGGGAGCGGCAAGTGCTGCTAAAGTTTCTAGTCCTCAATCTATCACAGTTGATTCTGCTGGCAACCTCTATTTTTCCGAAATAGTTGTTAACAAAATTCGGAAAATTTCGGCTACTGGTATCATCTCGGCTTATGTTGGAACAGGGACTGCAGGTTATTCACCAGATGGCACAATCGCAACTGCCGCACAAATAACGAATACGGAAGCATTGGCTCTTGACAAGAGCGGAAATTTGTATTTCACAGATGATAATTATCTGGTTAGAAAGGTTAATGTACTAACAGGTACAATTTCAACTGTTGCGGGCACTACGACTTTAGGATTTAGCGGGGATGGAGGTCCCGCCACAAATGCACAGGTATATGGGCCGCATGGACTTGCTTTCGATGACACCGGTAATTTATATATTGGAGACTTCGAAAATAACAGAGTTCGAAAAATCTCCACGCTAGGCATCATAACAACTATTACAGGCAGTACCTACGGATATAGTGGCGATGGCGGAACTGCTACCGCTGCAAAATTAAGAAAGCCTTCGGGTTTGGTTTATGATGATTTGCAAGGGATTTACATAGCCGATTATTATGGCAGTACCGTTCGACGAATATCTTTAACGGATACTATTTCAACTATTACCGGTTCAGATTTAACGGGAAGTTATAGTGGAGATGGTGGTTCAGCGAGTGCGGCGTTATTATTTGGCCCGACTGGAATTAAATTTGATGCCTGTGGTAATTTTTTCATTGCAGATAACAAGAACTATCGAATACGTAAAATATCTTATCCCCCCAATACACAAATTTCCATTTCAAATACACCTTCATTTGCTACTATAGGCAGCTCCGTAACTGTAACATGTTCACTGTACCACGCGGGTTATTCCCCTACCATTAAGTGGTACAATAAAGGAATCCTATTTGCTACCACAACAAGTCTTACTGCCACTTACACGAAAACTATGTGTGTGGATAGTATAATCGCAGTAGTCTACGGATGTAGTGATAGTGCGACAAGTGCAGTAAAGGTGGTGAGGTGCAATGTAGGAATTGAAAGTTTTCAATCTTCAGCTAATAATCTCCGGCTTTACCCTAACCCTGTGCTCAGTGAAGTGACTGTAGTGTCGGAACTAGCCATGGAAAGCATCTCCATTACCGACGTTTTAGGAAAATTATTTACCTTCAGGAAATGTGTCGGCGAAACACAAATGACAATACCTCTGGGAAGTTTGCCGAAAGGAATCTATTTTGTGAAAGTGAACAGTACGTTAAGTGGTTGCATGCAAGCGCAAAGATTTATTAAGGAATAAAGAGATTAAGTTATAACCACTTTTTATGAATGAAATTAAACCCAAATAAGATTGAAGATAGTATTCCAAATAGACGGAGGTATCGGAAAAAGCGTGGCAGCCACGGCAGTGTGTAAAGCAATAAAAACTCAATACCCGGCTGGCTCTAGTCTGGGGTGTTAGCCAATTAGCGGATCAGCCTCGTAAGTAATTCCGCCACTTTACAGCAATCGCATTCCCCTCCCCATAACTTATCATCTTCTTAACCTTTCACTAGCAACGGAATCACAGTTAGTTTTCATACCTTTGCCCGCCAAAACAGGGGTTCTTTACTTATATATGATCAGTCGAAGAAATATCAGGGTGAAGGTGATGCAGACTCTTTA
>CANCGR010000564.1 GCA_947377625.1 Gammaproteobacteria bacterium
ATTGAAAACAGGGCTGGGGCGGGCGGCATTATTGGCTCGCAACAAGTGGCCAAAGCCGCACCTGATGGCTATACGCTTGTCGTGTCTGGCGTGGGTTCTCACGTGATTGCGCCATTGGAGAACCCAAAGGCCTTTGATCCACTCAAAGACTTTACGCACATTGCCATGCTGGGCGGGCCGCCGATCGTGTTGGCCGTCAACGCTGATTTACCGATCACGGATTTGAAGAGCTTTATCGCCTATGCCAACCGCAATAAAACAGGGCTGAGTTGGGGCTCGCCCGGTAAAGGCACGCACGGTTATTTAATCGGCGAGGCGTTTGAGCAAATCACCAAAACCCCCATGGAACACGTTGCCTACAAAGGCGCTGCACCAGCTGTAGCGGATTTACTAGCAGGACACATTCCTGCGTCTTTTACGACGCTCAGTACCGCCAGCACGCATATTCAATCGGGCAAGCTGCGGGCGATAGCTGTGACGGCGTCCAAGCGCCTCCCCGACTTTCCAAACGTCCCAACATTCGCGGAACTGGGTTATCCGAAACTGACTTCGGTGACTTGGTTTTCCCTGTCTGGGCCAGCTGGTATGCCCGCGCCCTTGGTCACAAGGTTAAACGCAGAGGTGCGCAAAATCATGCACAGCAAGCATGCTCAAGACCAGTTAGCGAAGGCTTCTATGGAGACGTTTGATTGGGATGCGCCACGCTTTCAACTGTACGTGGCGGACGAGATCAAGCGCTGGGCGCCAATGATTAAAACCATTCAATCCAACTAAAAAAATGTCGGCTGCTTACTTGGCAGGATGGGCACTGATCCAGCGCACCAAATCCAGCCACATCTGGCGCATTTCTGCCGTGGCTGGGGCTTTCGTTGCACTGGGTAGTTCCACCGTAATCACGGGAACACCAAGCGTCACGCCGCCGTAGTTACCAAGGCTGCCGGGGTAGATGCCCACTTGGTCAAGATAAAGTCGCCCCAATTTTTGCGGCGGCACTGAAGGCCCATCGAAATCGAGCACACCAAACGGAGCATGAACGCTCACGATGATGTCGGGTTTGAAGCTCTGAATTTGCTCGTATAAAAACTTGGATTCAGGTTCTGAGAGAGGTGCAACGCCTGGATAGCGACGCGGATCTTTTTTCGTCTTCGTAGCCCAATAGCTGACGGCATCTCGCTGCCAGTCGGGCGTTGGGAAGTTGCGGTTCAAATCGACACCATTGGCATTGGTGCGGCGTGGGGGGTGCGCAAGCAAGCCATCGGGATTCAGCCCAGGGATAAAGCGCCAATGTGCGCTGGCAGCCGTTGCCTCTGCGTGGCCGATCCAGTGGAACACAAGCGAGCTGGACGAGCGCTCGTCGCCGTGAATGCCTCCTAAAACCAGTATTCGGCGCTTGGGCACCTCTGCAACCACATCGCGCAGCAAGATCGCATGGCCACGAACCGAGGCTGCCGCGCTCGCCTCCAATTTAGCGCTATGGCATAACTTGTCTGGAACGCTTGGTAGCGGCAGAGCCAGCCCTAGGCACAGTGTAAGTGCATCAATCATGTCGCTTTATAAATCGACGCTGATGGGGTCGGTCATTTCTAACTCATAGCTAGCCGCCAGCATGGCCAACCGTGCAATCACGCCGTACATGTAGAACCGATTGGGTGCGCTACAGCCCACTTTTTCGCCAAGTTCAGGTGTATTGGTGGCATTGGCAAAGGCCAGCGGGACAAAGCTTGCGCCTGGGGCGTTAAGGTTTTCATCAATGCCGCGCTCGGCGTGGACGCGGTAAAAGCCGCCCACCACATAGCGATCCAGCATGTACACCACAGGTTCGGCCATCGCTTCGTTCACACGTTCCATCGTCTGCACGCCTTCTTGGATGATGACCTCAGACACTGTTTGACCGTCTTTGACCACGCTCATTTTGTTTTTTGTTTTGCGGTTGATGACTTCCAGATCCTTGACGCTGCGCACCGTCATGATGCCCATGCCATACGTGCCGTTGTCGGCTTTCACAATGACGAAAGGTTTGTCTTTGATGCCGTACTCGTCGTACTTTGCTTGAATTTTTTTAAGTAAAGTATCGACCTCGCGCGTCAAACAATCCATGCCCGTACCCTCGGCAAAGTTGACGCTTCCGCATCGTGAAAAATACGGATTAATAAGCCATGGGTCAATACCAATAAGGCTTGCAAAGCTAGTAGCTACCTTATCGTATGCCGCAAAATGAGTCGACTTACGACGCACAGACCAACCTGCGTGCAGCTGGGGCAGTAGGTGCTGCTCATTTAGGTTTTGAAAAACTTCGGGCGTACCAGCACTCAAGTCGTTATTGAGCAAAATCGTGCAAGGGTCGAAGTCTTTGAGTCCTAGCCGATGTTTAGTTCGAACGATCGGCTCCAGCGTGACGCTCTCGCCTGTTGGCAAATCAAATGTGGTCGGCTCGGTGATTTCGGGATTGATTGTTCCCAATCGCACATTCAGACCTGCTTGCTGAAAAATCTTCTTGAGCCTTGCAACATTGGTCAAGTAAAACGTGTTGCGAGTGTGATTTTCGGGGATGAGTAATAAGTTTTTTGCTTCGGGGCAAATTTTTTCAATCGCTGACATTGCGGCCTGCACGGCCAGCGGGAGCATTTCTGGTGTCAGGTTATTCCAACCGCCTGGGTAGAGGTTGGTATCCACAGGCGCGAGCTTGAACCCTGAGTTGCGCAAATCGACTGACGTGTAGAACGGCGGCGTGTGCTCTAGCCACTCCATGCGAAACCAGCGCTCTATTGCGGGCAAACTGTCCAAAATCTTTTGCTCTAGCTCGTTAATAGGGCCTGTGAGTGCGGTGATGAGGTGGGGAACCATAGGGGTCTTTCGGAAGGAAACTTGAGCAGAAGTATTTGGTTAGATTTGCAGGCAATTTTCGCCGATTCAAGTGCGGCGAGGTGATCGGGACATGGGATAATCGAAGGCTATGCCAATTTACGCTTACAAATGCTCAACTTGCGGGGTGTCGAAAGACATTTTGCGCAAAATTTCCGATGCTCCTCTTACGCTGTGTCCCGCTTGCGGTGCGGACACGCTAGCCAAGCAAGTGACTGCGGCTGGTTTTCAGCTGAAAGGCTCAGGCTGGTACGTGACCGATTTCCGCGAAGGCCAAAAGCCAGCTACGGGGACTGCCCCGCAAGCCACACCAGATAAGGCTTCCGATAGTGGCAATGCGGC
>CANCGR010000565.1 GCA_947377625.1 Gammaproteobacteria bacterium
CAAATTACCAAATTACCAAATCACCAAATCAACCTAATACCAATTTCCTATCTTTGCCCCATGACTCAAAAAGTACTCTGCATCGGTGCCACTTTGATAGACGAATTGTATTTCTGTGAAGAAACCATCGCACCGCATTCTTCTAATCCCGCACAGCACTCTACCCACATCGGTGGGGTGATGTCCAACATCGTGCAACACCTAGCCTTACTTAAAGTAGAAGTAGCATTGCTAACAGCCTTAGGGTCTGATGCTGATGCTGTTAGAGTAAAGGAAGAGCTGCAGCGCATCGGAGTGGATGTAAGTGCTTCAGTAACCGTACCAGGTCCTACAGGGAAGTATGTTTCGGTACTCCAACCTGATGGCAGTCTCTATGTTGCCGTATGCCAAGACCCTTGCACTGCCGCTATCACAGTAGCCGTTTTAGAAGCGCACCTGGAGTATCTCCAAGGCTTCGAATTCTTGTTGGCCGACACGAATTTGGCGCAACCAACTCTTCAATGGCTCATCCATTTTGCCGCAGCAAACGGGAAGAAGCTGGTCATCGAACCGGTATCTGTGCCCAAAGCGGGAAAACTGGCATCACTCGACCTGAACGGGGTATTTATGGTAACCCCCAATGAAGCCGAACTAGCAACCATAGCGGGTATAAACTTTAGTACAGAATCAGAGCAGCTCGACCAACTATTGAATCGTGGCGTACAAAACCTGTGGCTCCGTAAAGGGGATAAGGGTTCCTTGATGCACCAACGCACTAATAATGAAGCACTAGGAGTTCCTGAGCTAACCATTGTTGATAGCACTGGTGCAGGAGACGCTGCCTTAGCGGGTTGGCTCTATGCCTATCGGCAAGGAAAAGACACCCTACAATGCCTGCAATACGGACATTCACTTGCCTTCAACATCCTCCTCCAAAAAGGAACGGTAGATGGTACCATTAACCCAGAAAAATTAAACCAACTCACTCATACCTATTACCATGATTAACGCTAAGTACCTGCAAATCCACCCCGAAGTCCAACACGCTTTAGACCATAACATTCCCGTAGTGGCACTCGAATCCACCATCATCTCCCATGGCATGCCTTGGCCTCAAAACGCCATAACCGCCAAAGCAGTAGAAGATGTCGTACGCCAATACGGTGCCATCCCCGCAACCATCGCCATTAAAGACGGTCGTTGCTTAGTCGGACTCTCTCAAGAAGACATCGAGTTCTTCGGACAAACCAAAGGGGTGTGGAAAGTAAGCCTGCGTGACATGCCGTTCGTCATGGCCAATAAACTACCAGGCGCTACCACCGTAGCCGCCACCATGCGCATCGCTGCCCTAGCAGGCATCAAGATATTCGCTACGGGAGGTACTGGAGGCGTACATAGAGGAGCAGAAATGACTATGGACGTGTCGGCCGACCTAACCGAAATGGGGCAAACGAATGTAGCCGTGGTTGCTGCCGGAGTAAAGTCGATATTGGATATCGGACTCACACTAGAATACCTTGAAACGCTCGGCGTACCCGTAGTAACTTATGGCCAAGACGAATTCCCGAGTTTCTATTCCTCCAAAAGTGGCTTCAAATCACCCCTACGTATGGATACACCAGAGGGGATGGCCCAACTCTTAGCAACCAAATGGGAACTAGGCCTAAACGGCTCCGTATTGATTGCCAATCCGATTCCGGCTGCATACGAAATGGCTTCGGCACTCATTGAAACCCACATCCAACAAGCACTAGATGATGCCGCTCAGCAAAATATTAAAGGCAAAGAAGTAACGCCTTTTATCCTCCAACACATTGCCTCTCATACCCAAGGGGAAAGCCTAGAAGCCAACATCGCCCTAATTAAAAACAACGCCCGAGTAGCGGCCGAAATCGCCGTTGCGATGCATAAACTAAAATAAGTACAATGCCCTATACCATTCGACTAGCAACCAAAGCCGACGTTCTCCAAATCTGGGAAGTGCTGCAACAGGCCATAGCAAGAAGGAAAGCCGATGGCAGTAACCAATGGCAAGATGGTTATCCCAATCCCGAAGTAATTACCAATGATAGTAACAAAGGGGTAGGCTATGTAGCCCTGCATGAGGCTAGGGTAGTGGGGTATATTGCGGTGTTGGTAAACGACGAACCCGCCTATGCAGCGATAGAAGGGCAATGGTTAACGAATTCCGATTTTGTGGTATTTCACCGCATCGCAACGGCCGATGCCTATTTAGGACAAGGTGTAGCCAAAGCCTTGTTTACATTTCTAGAATCCTTTGCCAAAGACCAGCAAATCAAAAGCATTAAGGCAGATACCAACTTCGATAACGCCGCCATGCTAAGCCTTTTCGAACACTATGGTTATAAGTATTGTGGCGAAGTCTACTTTAGAGGTAGCCCGCGCAAAGCCTACGAGAAAGTACTTGAGTAGGACGTACTATTAAATCGTTTGGTGTGAACTAAGCAAATGTTCTATGATGGCAAAGGAATTAGCCGCCACCACGGGCAGGAATTCCAAGAAGTTCACCGTAGCGGCTTCATTAGCCTTGTCCGATAGCGTTCGAATGATTAAGAACGGCACTTGGTTGTAAGTACACACTAAGCCTACAGCGGCCCCTTCCATTTCCACCGCATCTCCAGCCAATTCCTCTGTCAAATAACGGTAGTCGTGTAGCGCTTTCTTCGTCATGAAGTGATCGCCGGTAAGGATGCGTCCTTCATGCAACGGGTGGGGCGTAGTAGTCGTCAGTGCCAATGCACGCAAGACGGCATCAGTAGCAAGATAGCGGTACTCGGTATAAGGCACCTGTCCGCGGGGAAAGCCAAGTTCAATCGCATCCATATCGTGCTGCACACAGTCTTTGGCAATCACTATATCGCCTATGGCATAATCGGGATGGAGTCCGCCAGCCACTCCCGTAAACAACAGGTATTGCGGTTGGTAGCTATCCAAAAGCTTCTGCGTCACCATAGCCGCCATCACTTTCCCAACCCCCGATTGGGCCAACACCACCCGCTGCCCAAACAGCAGTCCTTCATAAAAAGTAGTCTGCTGCCAAGCCGTCGCTTTGCAGTCCTGCATCACCGCTTTCAAAGCTTCAATCTCAGCCTCAAGGGCTCCAAGTATAGCAATAGGTTGGGTCATTTAATCTCAAGGGTTGAATTACAAAGTACAAATTACGAATTATATATTCCAAATTCCAAAAGATGAAGTACGAATTTAACAAGCGCTACTATCTATTAGTCCATCTTCTATTAGTCTATTATCTATTATCCCTGCCCGCCTGCCGGCAGGTATTAGTCTATCATCTCTGAAGAAAACTGCCCACTGCGACTGAAAACAATCCCCCTCATCATTCGTGCATTCGTGGCCCAAATATCAAATTCCCAAAATTCCCTATCTTTGCAACAAATTCCCTTGTCTCAAAATACTAAGGGCACCAAAGAAATCCACTTAATGAAAAAATACATCTTTATCCTTTGGGGTGTGATGGCAATGAGCTTATACACCAGTAGTACCTTTGCTACTCCAAAAATGCAGCTAACTTGCGTGGCACCTACCGCCCAGGCAACCAACCTTTCCTTTTTAAATACCTATAGCGATAATTCGTTTGCCCGCTTTGTGCCTACAACCGCCGATGGGTATCTCGTACTGCTGAGTACTTCAGCTACCTTAACCGCCACTCCCGTAAACGGCGTACACTATGCCATAGGAGATACACTCAATACGGCTAAAGTAATCAGTTCGTCTTCAGAGACAGGAATCCAAATCTATAACCTAAGCCCCTCAACAACCTACAGCGTTTTTGTGTTTGCCTACAATAACACCGATTGCGTAGAAGACATTCTATACAATACCAGCAGTCCGCTATCAGGTTCGTTTACCACCACCGTGGTTTCGCCTTTTCAACCTGCGGCCCAGCCGACCAATTTAGTGTTTACCAACACTTCTGAATCTACTATTACGGGTTCATTTACCCCTGTCAGTAACGATAATTACCTAGTGGTCATGGCGACAGTACCTTCGCTGCAAGCCACGCCTATAGACCATTACGTTTACAGCATAGGGACCGCTATAGGAAACGGAATCGTCATCAGCAACGGAACAACGACCTCCTTCACTGCACAAGGTTTAACGCCAAATAACAACTATTACTTTTTTGTTTTTGCCTATGCCAATGCGGCCTGCAATTGCATAGGGGTATACCGCTCAAATGATCCCTTAACCAATACCGTAGCTACCGTTAAACCCAATTGCGTCGCACCGACGGGCCAACCCACAGCTTTGCTTTTTAATACGCCCACTAGTACTGCCGTATCGGGCTCGTTTACCGCTGCCAATGCCGATGAGTACCTAGTAGTATACAGCACCTCGGCTACCTTAACTGCCGCACCGGTGAACGGAATCAATTATACGCCCGGCACTGCACTGGGTAACGGACAAGTAATATCCGCGGGCAACGAAGTAGCCTTCAACGCAACAGGATTGACCAGTGGAACCAAATACTATTTTACAGTATTCGCCTATAACAACCTGCAATGCAATAACGGCCCTGTTTACAACACCACCGCTCCCTTAAAAGGGGATAGTACCATTGCCTCAACCACACTACATTACTATTTTGGAAACTTTCACTCGCATAGTGAATACAGTGACGGAACCGGATTGCCATCTGGAGATTTTGCCTACGGTGATGCAGCCGATTGTATGGACTTCCTCGGAATTAGCGAACACAACCATGTAAGTGCGGGTATGGCTTTGGCCAACTGGAGTCTAGGGCGCGCCCAAGCCACAGCAGCAACCACGCCAACGTTCCTAGCACTTTACGGCATGGAGTGGGGAGTAATCTCGGGTGGCGGACACGTAATTATATATGGAGTGCCCGATTTGCTGGGATGGGATGCCGGACAATACAATACCTTCGTAGCAAAGAACGATTATATCGGTACAGCAGGTGTATTTCCAACCATCAATAGCTATGGTGGGAATGCCTTTGCCACTTTGGCACATCCAAACAACACCGATTTTCAAGGGATTATGTCTACCTACAATGCGGCAGCCGATAATGCGATAGTAGGGACAGCTGTGGAGAACGGACCGTCAACGTCAACCAATACCACCTATAGCGATCCACCGGCTTCCATGTCGTACCTGAGTTTCTTCCGCAACATGTTGGCCAAAGGCTACCATCTCGGCCCTACCATAGATCATGATAATCATAATGTGACACACGGACATACCACAAGAGGGCGTACAGTAGTGCTTGCGTATAATTTGACCGAGAACGATATCCTAGACGCCATGCGTCACATGCGCTTCTATGCCAGTGAGGACTGCTCAGCCCTAGTGAATTTTAAAGTTAATACCGATGTAATGGGGTCTACACTAGCCGCCACAACGGCCCCTGTAATCACAGTGTCGGCAACCACTTCAAGTGCAATAACTTCCATCAAAGTATATATGGGCGTACCCGGCAGTGGTAGCAACGCGACGATTCTAAGCAGCACGACCAGCAGCACATTAACGTACACCGACAATGCCCTAACCACGGGAAAAACGCGCTACTACTACATCGACATCACCGAAGCCGACGGCAAACGCATCATCACAGCACCCGTATGGTATACAAAAACGCCGTAGTTTTAGTTTGCAGTCGCTGCTTGGATAATTGGATTGTTGGATTATTGGATTATTGGATGGTACCTGATGTTGCGAGGCGGTTAATTTCTATTCTTTTCAGTCGGAGTGGATTTTAAGTTGTAGGCATTCAGCAGGATTTGTTATGAGTTTTTAGCTTGAATTTGTTGATTTGGTAATTTGGTAATTTGGTAATTTGGTAATTGGATAATGAGTTATCGATTGGAATTTTTACTATTGGAATTCCACCACCCACTGAAACTAAACCCTTTGTGCCTTTTGCCTCCTTTGTGCCTTTTGTGGTTCAAACTGTAATAAGGATATAAATTCTAAGAAGGCTTCTATCATCTATTAGTGTATCATCTATTAGTCTATCATCCCTGCCTGCCGGCAGGCAGGTATTAGTCTATCATCTCTAGTTGCAAGCTATATTAAAAAAAATCCCTACCTTAGCTATGTCAAGTCATATAAGCCAATGGTCGTAAAAAGAACATATCCCAAGATAGTCCTCCTAATATTCTCTTCGAGTATTATTTTCATTATTCTATA
>CANCGR010000566.1 GCA_947377625.1 Gammaproteobacteria bacterium
CAGTATGCAACCCGATGATTGACTGATGATTCTTGCGGCACATTTTGTGGTAATCTGCGATAAAAGATATCTCTTAACCAAGAGCTTTATTCCTTTATTAGTTTCTGCACAATTATTTCGCTGCCAGAAGTTAATTCTATTAGGTACATACCTCGCGCAAACTGGCTCACTGGAATTGTTACAGTTCCCGCATCCTTTATACCCAAATCCAAATGATACACACATTCCCCGGATGGCTCCATCACCCTTATGCCTACTTGATTCTTCTCTGTAAAAGCAAAACTTATTTTTACGTTGTCTGTAGCTGGATTCGGTGTCATCTTCACCTGTGATGAGATGTTTTTTTGAATCACAGCAATGTCGGCCGGGGAGATTCGTAATTCAAATCTGTGTTCGCCTTGCGAACCAGAATCTTTAGTTACAGAGAATGGATATTCTGTGCCCTGTTGCAGTAATACATACTGTTGTAACCAACTATCGTGCAGGTAAACCAAACCTCCTGCAGGAAGGATCAAATTTTCAGCCCTGATTATGTAATTCTGTTCGAAGTTGCTAATGACCCCTAATGATATAGTACTTTCTGTCTGATAGGGGCGGGTATCAACCATCAGCTTTTGGTTATCAGCAGATAAGCTATAGAAATTAAAATCCGGAACAGATGGTTTTCCGCCATCATATTTTATATCTTCTACAGTGGTAGCATTACTATCGAAGTTCAATGTAAAATTGTCATATGGATAATAATTTCCATCATAAATACTTAGCGATACAGACTCCTGGCTTGATTTCATTAAGCTATACGGGCTGGTACTATTAGCTGACTTATTTGATTCAGTAAAATTCAATAGGTCACCATCGTGTAAGGTACGCACCTGAAATGCGTCATTCGCCTGCAGGTAATAGGGAATGGCTTTAGGCGATGCGCCACCGGTTGAATAAGGAACAGCGATGAAATTACCAGAAGTATTTAAGAACGGGTTCCAAACGTAAAAATAGGCGCCATTTATACGTCCGGCCGCCGCTGCATTAAAAATGACTGTTCCTATATCCACAGGCGATGCATACGGATTGCCGATCATGTTGTAATCTCTAAGAGTGGAAGTGCCTCTATGCATGCCAATATCCTGGTTGCCCTGGTTTAATTCGCCCCATTGGCTAACCACCGTTGGAGAGATTTGATAGCTGCCGAACCCCAGACCTTCACCTTTAGCTCCCCTGTAAAAAAGCCTGATCCCTTCATATCGCTCGAACTTATTGCTGTCGGGCGTACCATAAGCGCTGGTAAACGGCCGCCAGCCTGGATCGTAGGGCATTGAGGAATTACCTCCGTAAGTATTGTACCAATAAGCTGAGGGAGCGTTTGATGCTGTTGTTGTAAAGCCATTTACAGCCCCCCCGGAACCTGATATATCAATGAAGTTGGTTAACTGGCTGAGCGGTATGTATGAATTGAACGGGTGCGCCCAGAAACGGTATGCCCTGCGCCCCCCTGTAAAGTACTGTTGTATTCTCACATTGCCAACGACCGATGAGCCGGATGGCAAAACGGCAACACGGGCACTTCCTGAACTATCCGAGAATAACACAACGCTATCATTCGTAGTAAGTTTCCCAGATGTTACAGACAGCACTTTTTTTATAGTCAACCTTGAGGTCGATGCAAGCGCAACTCCGGCTGTGTTGTCAACATCAAAGTTGTCGATAAAGCCCAGGCCGCTTACCGTTTGTGCGGTGGAATTATTCATTCTTAATTCACCCGAGCCTGTAATATTGCCATTGTTTATGAGGTTGCCCTTAATATTTAATTTAGTGCCACTATAAACAGTAATTTTTGCGCCAGCGGCAATGGTAAGGTTTCGTGTCGTACCACTGTCGGCGGCAGTCAATGCCGGCGAAAAAGTGGTTCCTGCAGGTATAAAAGCATCATCGGACCTACCGGGTACCGAGCCGCAGGACCAGTTGGAAGCTGTGTTCCAGTTTATGGAAACGTTCCCTTCCCATTGCATGGGTTTAACGTAAAAGGACAAGGTTGCCGCAACAGAACCACAACTATTTGTTACGGTGTAAGATATGACTGTAGTTCCTGTCGCAACTCCGTAAACAATGCCGCCAATTACAGTTGCTATGGCTGTATTTGAACTTCGCCACGTCCCTCCTGCAACGTTATCAACTAATGTTGTATGAGCACCCAGGCATACAACATTGGGCCCTGTAATAACACTGGCAAAGGGTTGCGGCTTAACAGTAATTGTTTGCGTAGCGCGCCCAACACAACCGGCGGTATTTGTGCCCGTAACAGTATATGTTCTTGTTGTTGTTGTATTAGAGGAAACCGTAGCGCCTGTAGTCGCGCTGAGGCCAGTTCCCGGCGACCAGGTGTAAGCACTTGCCCCTGATGCTGTGATGGATGTAGAAGTGCCATTGCAAATTGCTGCAGATACCGGTGTGATAGTTATTACTGGTAGCGCCACTACAGTTATTAATGCTGTATCGTAAGACCCCGAAACGGTGTAGGTAACTATTGCCATACCGCCGCTTATAGCTGTTACCAATCCCGTACTGCTTATAGTAGCAATTCCCGTGGCCCCGCTCGTCCAGGTGCCACCAGTGGTACTATCGGCGAGCAACTTCGTGCTGCCTACACATACCTGCCCGGCATTTGTAATTGGTAGCAACAAATTATCATGAAATATAGATACGGAGCCGCTGCTGTTCGCATTTGCGACTATAATATCGGGCTTTCCATCTCCGTCAAGATCGCCAATAGCAACGCCATAGGGGCCACCGGTGCCGCCTGTTGCATAATCTTTTTTAGCAGTAAATGTTGATGCACTAATGGAGCCTGTTGATCCAATATTGCGTAAAACAGAAATTGATGTTGCACCAAAATTAGTAATTATGAAATCAGGCTTACCATTTCCGTCCACGTCACCCATAGTAACATCATAAGGACTTATTCCGGTAGTAAAAGTATCCTGGGCAGCAAATGAACCACTTGATATTGTGCCAGCGGTACTTGTATTTCTGAAAACGGAAATATTATTAGACGTCCGGTTAGTTACCACTATGTCAAATTTTCCGTCATTATCCATATCGGCAGCGAAAATGCCCCTTGGGTTGGTGCCTGTTGTGAAATCTACTTTGTTTGCGAAAGACGATGAAGATATGCTCCCGGTCGACGATGTATTTAAAAATACCGATACAGAGTTGGAGCTATTGTTGGTGACCGCCAGATCGGGCTTGCCATCGCCGTCGAAATCGGCTGCAACAATTTTAACGGGTATTGAGCCTGTGCCAAAAGTTATAGCGCTTGAAAAGGACGATGAAGTTATCGAGCCTGCGGTAGTAGTGTTTTTTAATACGGATATTGTGTTCGAGGTGCTCACGCTGTTGGTTACAGCCAAATCGGGTTTGCCATCACCATCAAAATCTGCAACTGCGATATCGAATGGGTTACTACCCGCGGAAAAATCAACTTTTGCTGCGAATGAGCTTGAGGTTATAGACCCGGTTGAACATGTATTTTTGAAAATTGAAATCGTTCCCGACCCCGAATTAGCGACTACAATATCCAGTTTGCCGTCCCTGTCCAGGTCAGCCACTTTCAGGTAAGCAGGATTGGCGCCAGTAGTAAATGAGACCGGAGAAGCAAAAGAGCTACTACTTATAGAGCCAGTTGTGGAAGTATTCCTATATACGCTAATGCTCGCGCCGGAGTTATTGGTAACCACAAAATCTGGTTTACCGTCTCCGTCAAAGTCTGCAATTACCACCCCATAGGCATTAGAACTTGTCGTACTGAAATCAACCTTGACATCAAAATTAATTGCGCCGGCAACGAAAGCCCCGCTGTTAAATGATGGCAGAAACGACCGGACTGAACTGCAGGAAAGATTAGTGCCCGAATTCAACAGGCTCACCTGCTGAAAGGTGGCGCCGGAAGGAACGGTTACATTAACATTTGTTGCCGTTGCAAAGGTTACAGTAGCCCGCGTTGCACCAAAATATACGATGTTATTAGCCACTGTAGTATTAAAATTGGTGCCCAAAATACCCACCGAAGCCCCATTGGCTCCCGTATAAATAGTCATAGAACTGATAACAGGCTGCGCCTTGACAGTGCCAGGGGGAATAAAAAAGCATAGTAGAAGGCACAAAACCCAATTTGACGATACAAGGTTGCTCATGATATTGCGATTAAGTATATAAATAAGATAAATGCAGAGGAAATTGAATTGCTTTGAGTGGGGATAGTTAGCTTTCTTTGATCCACCATCAGGCTATTAAAACAATTACAAATACAATGCCATGAGCATCTTGAAAATGCAATAATTACATACACATAAATACACTATACAATCGGCACACTGTTTAAAAAATACTCGCGTGTTCGCTGGTTGTTCCATTTAAGCAAGCAACAGCACTAAAGGAACCCCGGGAAATCCATCTCGTGCGAGTACTGGGAGGAGCCAAATGAGCAGAGCCGACTCGCCCTGTCCCGCCTTATTTCAGCCAGATGCATAAGCAATCCCGGTTCTCGTTAGTCTGTCACGTCATTTGAAATATGGAAAATAAAAACCAAAAATACAGTTCGGCGGAGTCTGTGACTCCGGCGGGCACGGATTGCGGTCTCCCGACCGCTGTGGAATCTCTCACTGGTCGAAAGGATGTCCCTCGTACGGCCTTTCGGGAAGCATTTGCTTCCGAAAGGCGCATCTCATCTGGCGATAAAAAAATTGTAGAGGAAGTATAAAAAGAAAAGCGGCAACCTAATTTATTTCTATTTTTTCAGGCATGAAAGGCCGCAATACGTCAGTCCCGATGACTATCGTGTAGGTGCAAGCCCTGTGATAAAAATAGCAAGTCACTAAGCTCTGAAGGGGCGTAATATCCTTCAAAATGCAATTTCAAACCGTAATGATGCCATCGGCATCACATATTTATAGAAAACCCCTATCAAAATAACCCATTGCCGAAGGTATCGCATAAACACTTTTCGTCTGTAATTTTGAGGCCCAGGGCAAAAAAGACAACTCCAACTCGTCCCAGCGCCTCGCTGCATCCTACCTTTTGCAAGCGTCTCCTTGCGAAAAACATCCACCCGCAACTGTTGCACACACTAACGGGATGCATGTAGTGTTTTCAAAATACCCTTGTCTGCACCATGGCTATCCGAATGGATCCCTTTGGGACAAACAATTTACCTCCACGAGGTAATAACGTGCTACACAACTTTCCCTACCCCAATTCTAAAGACCCCTCAATCTAAAACTTTAACAATTCATATGCCAACTTTGCGTCTTAAAACACCAAAACATCCAAAACCGCGCCTTTGCGCCTTTGCGCGAGAAAAATTTAGGACGACCTTTTTCGCCCTTTGCGTGAAAAAACCCCACAAACCACCGCATACGAAAAAAGTCCCCATCTTACGAAGGGGACTTTTAAATAAATATGGCAGCTACCTACTCTCCCGCATTGTTGTGCAGTACCATCGGCCATGGAGGGCTTAACTTCTCTGTTCGGAAAGGGAAGAGGTGAACACCTCCGGCAAAACCACCATAAGATCTTGCTGGTTAGTAGAAAGTTTAGAGTAGAACGTAAAAAGCTGTTATTGCAACGCCTTAGACTTACGACTTTAGACTTACGACTAAAGAAAATATCGAGACATATTGGGTTAGCAATTCAATTTAGTATTATAAGGTAAATCATTTAGTGTAGTCTCAGAAGCAGGTCTTACGACTTACGACTTATAACTTACGACTAAATAAAAAAGATTAAAGCTTACGGGCAATTAGTACTACTC
>CANCGR010000567.1 GCA_947377625.1 Gammaproteobacteria bacterium
TCAAAATTACCTCGCAAAAAGTCTAACAACTTAAATATTGCGCAATTGTTTTATTTTGTGGTTCGCCCAATACCCCCGCAAATGAAGAAGTTGATTTTATTTTTCCTCATACTCATCACTGCTTCCTTGCCGGCGTTCGCGCAGAAGAAGGGACAGGCAAGAATTGATTCGCTCAAGAAGGTCTTTCCTACCTTTAAAGACGACACTACAAGGTTAAAGACACTCAACGAGCTGGCTAAACTATTTATGAATATGAGTGCCGACTCCACCATGTTGTATGCTGGCAAGGCCCTTACCCTCGCAACAAATATCAATGACATTCGTGGAAAAGCATTGGCACTCAATACCATGGGGATTGGCCTTAAAATAAAGGGGGATTTCACGGAGGCGCTGAAAAACTACCACGAAGCAATGAAAATTTATACTGATCTGAAAGACAGCGTCGGCATTGGTCGTATGTACAACAACATTGGCAACATATACAATATCAAAAACAATTTCGACGAAGCCCTGAAAAACTACTTCGCGGCGCTCGCTATAAGAAAACAGCAGAAAGACAGGAATGGAACCGGCGGATGCCTGAACAATATTGGGCTCATCTACTTCAATCAGAAGAACTATGAACAAGCCCTGAACTACTACCAGCAGTCCCGAGATACACTGCGCAACGGTGGCGACCTTCAGTTCCTGGCAAATGCGACCGATAACATAGGCGATGTTTACGAACACAACAAAAACTATCGTCAGGCTGAATTGGAGTATCGCGAGGCATTGAGAATAAGGATCGAAATGGAAGACCCTACGGCCCAGGCATCGTCCTATAATTCATTGGGCCATCTGTACAATCTTATGGGCAAGTACAAAGAAGCCGAAAAATACTGCCTTAAAAGTTACCAGTTCGCCCACCAGTCTTCGTCTATAAAAATGATAAAGGAAAACTGCATAGTCCTTTCGGAGATTTATGAACACCTCAATAACTACAAAGAATCGAAAAAATACTACGTAGAGTTTGTGGCTGCCCGCGACAGCATGTATAACTCTGAAAGCGAAAAAAAGCTCATGGAGCTGAAAATGAAATTCGATTACGAGAAAAAGGAAGCTGAGGTGAAAGCAGAGCAATCAAGAAAAGATGCCGTCGCACAAGAGCGGCTGAAACGGGAAAAGAACGCAACTATGGCTTCTTTGGCCGGCGTAGGCTTACTCCTCATTATTGCGGGTATTGCTATTTATGCATTCAGGCAAAAAAGAAGGGATAATGAAGTGATCCGCAAACTGGTAAATGAGCAGGAACAGGTAATTGCCACCCGCACCCGCGAGCTGGCCGAATCAAATGCCCGCCTCGCTACCTCCAACAAGAAACTCAGAGACCTCATCCAGTACAATGCCCACCAGATAAGGGAACCACTAACACGCATCACAGGTATTATGGGTGTAATGGACGATATCAGCCAGGAGGAATTCGTCAACGAGATCTGGCCCCTCATGGCCAACGCCGTTCACGACCTCGACTACAACATCCGCAACGTCATAGAAATAGCCCAGGACAACGAAGACTAACCTTTGAACGCAAAACGACACTGGTCGAAGTTATTCTTCATCCAACAAGTAATCTGCTAAAAATGTGATCGAAACATCTTCAAAACTCCGAATGGAGTTTAACAATAATAGCCGGCGGTGAAACCGGCGGTAGGCAAATTGAAAAACACCAACCCCAACGGGGTTGAACTACCACCAACCTGTCCCGCTCTGCTGGTCGAAGTATTTACTTCGTCCCACAATTCAGGAAGGATTTAGGGTCTGCTAAAGAAAGTGTCCAAAACGGCTTCAAAACTCCGAATGGAGTTTAACAAAAATAGCCGTCGGTGAAACCGGCGGTAGCCTATTTGAAAAACACCAACCCCAATGGGGTTGAACTACCCCCAACCGGTCCCGCTCTGCTGGTCGAAGTATTTACTTCGTCCCACAATTCAGGAAGCCTGTCCGTCCGCCAAGCGGGCATTTGCTTCCGAAACAAACTGAAGCAACGCCCAATCTCAAATTGGCCAACTGGTCCAAGCGTCCCGCTTCCGAGACAACACCCCCTCAAAAATTATCAGAAATAGTTTGAATTTTACAATAGACAGGTGTGGATATGAAATATCTTTGTATCTACCACGAAATAATTGCACGAGCGTATGATTTCATTAACTGTTAATCAAAAGGCCTGCGAGGTCAATGTGAGTCCCGATATGCCCCTGCTTTGGGTATTGCGCGATGAGCTCAACCTTACCGGTACCAAGTACGGCTGCGGGGTAGCGCAATGCGGTGCCTGCGTCGTGCACCTGAATGGCGAGGCTGTCCGGTCCTGCGTTACCAAAATTTCGAGGGCAGAGGGCCAGAATGTAACAACCATTGAAGGACTCTCGCAACATAATGACCACCCCCTGCAAAAGGCATGGCAGGAAATTGATGTTCCCCAGTGCGGCTACTGCCATTCCGGACAGATAATGTCAGCAGCAGTCCTCCTCAGGGAAAACCCAAACCCGACTGATCAGGATATTGACGATGCAATGGCTGGTAACATCTGCCGCTGCGGCACCTACCTACGAGTGCGTCAGGCAATTCACCTGGCGGCAGATGTGCAGCATAACAAAGACGGAAAATAAAAAAATATTCCTGGGCTTTTGTCCCCGCCGTTAACAGTGCCTAAGGAAGCCTGAAAGGCTTCAACATAAATAGCCGCTGGTGAAACCAGCGGTAGAAAAATTTAAAACACCAACGCCGAAGGTGTTGAACTACGGCAAGGGAACTTACAACTCTCTTAGATTAGGATCATCGAAGTTTTTATGGTTTAATCAAACGCACATCATGAAACAATATTCAAAATTCAGGCTTAGTCATTCGAAGAAAGCCACTGTAATTGCAACAATGCTCACCATAATTTTTGGAATGAGTTCTGCTTTCCGGTATGCGCCAAAAGATAACGTGGCTACTCAGGACAGTGTTGAATCAGTTAAAGCATTTATGAAGGCCTACAGTGTACTCATGAGCCCGCGCTGCATGAATTGTCACCCTTCCGGCGACGTGCCGTTGCAGGGAGATGAAGGCAAGCTCCATGCCATGTCACCTAAACGCGGCATAGATGGTAAGGGAGTCTATGCAATGAAATGCGCCAATTGCCATCAGTCAACCAATACTCCCGGCATACATACCCCTCCCGGAAACCCCAACTGGCATTTACCACCAGCCGATATGAAAATGGTGTTCCAGGGCAAAACACCAAATCAGTTAGCGAAACAACTCTTAGATCCTAAATCAAACGGAAATAAAAATAAGGAGCAACTGATCGCACATGCCGATGACAACCTTGTTACCGCATCCTGGAACCCCGGTGATGGCCGCAAACCACCACCACTCACCCATGCCGAATTCAAAAAAGCATGGGTCACCTGGATATCCAAAGGAGCCTACGTTCCACCAGCCAAATAGGAAACTACCACAAAGTCATCAATTTAAGGCAACCCTCTTTGCGTCTTAAAATCATTTTAGCTCTTTTCAATGTCAAATTAACCGGGAACTGCGTCTTTGCGCGAAACCTGAAAGCCACTTACGCCGGAAACGGACAATCATACCAACCTGCACAACCAAAAAAATTCAACCATGTCGCAACCAAACAACACTAATACTACATCCCGCCGCGATTTTCTCAAAATCTCCGGCATAGCAGGTACAGGGCTTTGTTTGGCCTTCTTCATGCCAGGCCTGGCCAGTGCAGCGAACATCGTCAATACCTCCGACGGGCAGATGGACGATATCGAACTAAACGCCTGGGTACACATCAACACTTCCGGAAAGGTGACCATCTTCTGTCATCGCGCCGAAATGGGCCAGGGAGCATACCAGGCCGTCCCGCAAATTGTAGCCGAAGAACTGGAGGTAAACTTAGATGAGATCAATATTGTCTTCGCTAAGGGCAATAGTAAAAAATATGGCAGCCAGGTAACGGGAGGTAGCTCTACTGTCCGCACCTCTTATAAAAATCTGTTGAACTTAGGCGCGGCAGCCCGCGAAATGCTCGTCGCCGCTGCCGCAACAAAATGGAATGTACCCGCATCGGAATGTCATGCCGAGGCAGGACAGGTCATGCACCATAAGTCGGGCAAGAAATTTCACTACGGAGAGCTGGTGCTCGACGCTTCCAAACTCGAAACGCCAAAGAACCCTAAACTCAAACTACGTTCAGAATACAAACTGATAGGCAAGCCCCTCCATCGGCAGGATACCCCGCTGAAAACAAATGGCGCAGCCATTTTCGGGATCGATAAAAAGATCCCGGGAATGCTCTATGCCGCAGTAGAACGCAATCCCCGCATGCGTGGTAAAGTAAAAAGCTTCGACGATACAGCAGCTTACAATGTTCCGGGCGTAAAAAATGTGTTCAAGGTAAGGATGACGGTTTACAACATGTACCGTGAAGGCGTTGCCGTGGTTGCAGAATCAACCTGGGCTGCAATGCAGGGAAAAAAAGCACTGAAAGTAGAATGGGACGACTCAGGTTTTGAACATTTAAATTCAGCCGAGATTTTCAAACGGCAGGATCAGGCGCTGAAAACCAAGGAAGGCCTTTCGTTTCGTAAAGTAGGAGACCCAGACAGCATTATTAAAAAGGCTGCCAAAAAACTAGATGTCTTCTACCAGACACCATACCAGTCCCACAGCTGCATGGAACCCCTTAATTGCATTGCTCACTATCAGGGCGACAAATTAGAAATATGGGGACCTATCCAGGGGCCCGACTGGGTACAGGGGCACCTGAGTAAGGAAATGGGCCTGCCAAAAGAAAATGTGACTGTAAACATGACTTTCCTTGGTGGCGGTTTTGGCCGAAAAGCATTTATTGACTACCCGCACGAGGCAGCTGTCATTTCTAAAGAAATGGGTGCACCCGTACAGGTAGTCTGGAGCCG
>CANCGR010000568.1 GCA_947377625.1 Gammaproteobacteria bacterium
TATTTCTTTGGGTAATGCAGGTCGCATTATTGGTCGTTTTGCTATGCAGAACAATAGCCGCCAGGAAAATAACGATATCACTATCGCTAATACATCGAACATTTGGTACAACCTGACTACCTATAACTACGATCTTCGCTATGTTTCCCCAACCTGGAACAATTTCGATTTCTCTGCCGGTATTAACGGTATGTCTCAAAATTGTAAGAACAAGGGTACTTTATTGCTGATCCCTGAGTTCGATCTGTTCGATATGGGTGCTTTTGCCATTGCCAACAAGAAAATAGGCAAACTGAACCTGAGCGCTGGTGCCCGTTACCAGATGCGTAAATTCAATGGCCACGATAACTACATCGACTCTAACAGCAATCAGCTGTCAGCCAGTGACCCTGACGCGATCCATCGCTTTACTGCATACAGTTCTAACTTCAACGGGTTTGCAGGCAGCCTCGGTGCGGCATTCCAGATCAACAACAATTTCTACCTGAAAGCAAGCGCATCAAGCGGATGGCGTGCACCTAACGTTGCTGAAAGTGGTTCTAACGGAATTCATGACGGAACAGTTTACTATGAAATTGGCCAACCAAGCCTGAAACCAGAACAGAGCATGCAGTTCGATTTCACTCCGGGTATGCATACCAAGGATGTAACGGCTGAAGTGAGCGTATTCTACAATTCTATTTCAAATTTCATTTATTCTAAACATTTGTACAGTGCCCTTGGTGGCGATTCGCTGAACAGCAGCACGCCTGGTTTTGAGAACTCACCTGTATTCCTGTATTCACAGACCGATGCTACCCTTATGGGTGCAGAAGCAAGCCTTGATATTCACCCTTCAGGTGCAAAATGGTTCGATTGGTATACTGGCTACAGCTATGTTGATGCAAGGTTGAAAAATGTACCGGACAGCGAGAACATTTTACCGTTCACTCCGCCTGCACGTTTACGTTCTGAGATCACTATTTCTACACCTAAGATCTGCAAGATGTTCCGTAACTCTTACTTCCGTTTTGGTGTAAACCATAGCTTCGTTCAGTCACGTGCTTATACCTTGTTTGGTGAAGAGAAGATGGAAGAAACTCCGGAATACACATTGTTGAACGTAGGTATTGGTACAGATATCATGTCCCGCGGTCGCAAAGTTTGCGCATTATATGTTAATGTAGATAACCTGGCCGACGTAAATTATATCGATTACATGAGCCGCTTTAAGTATGTAGCCAACGAAGTTAATGGTGCTACATCAAAGTATATTTATAATATGGGCCGTAACGTAAGCGTTAAAGTACTGGTTCCTCTGAATTTTGCCCGCAAAGTATCAAAAGAAAAAGGTGCAGCAGAAGAAAATGACTCTGAAAAGAGCGAAGATTAATTTCAATGTTGCTTAAACCAATCGCTTTTCTAAGCACCGGGTATTAGGTTATTGAAGTACAATGTGTTGTTTTTGTGTTTTGTTCTATCAATAGAGCCATGGCCCTCAAAAGCTGTGGCTTTACTTGTTTTTATAGTTGCAACACAAGGGGGTAATGCGATGATTATTAGTTGTTTGGAGCGCAAAGGTGTGGCACACTTCCGAAGTGTGCCACAACTGAGATGGGCATTAGTCCAATTGTTTTTGAACCTTACCCTTCCCCCTTGCCCAGGTGTCCCACACCTCAAAGGTGTGGGACACCTATCTTCAAAAATCTACACTGTAGCCCCGGGCTTCAGGCCAATTTCATTTAGTTAGTAGATTTTCAGGCCTGTAGGGCCGCAAGACAACAGCACAGGGTGCAGCCCTGTGGTGCTAATCTACAAAGCGGCTAGCCCTGTAAGGGCGAAATCTTGCTGCAACAGATGGAGCCTAAAGCCTGCACAGCAAAAAAGAAACCCCGGCCTTTAAGCCGGGGCAATTTAGGTAAATCACATATAATTTATAAACGGCTTTGGCTAGAAATTTGAACCTGTAGCCTTGGTATTATTGATTGCCGCCATAGCTTCGTTATCATGCATCCATCATATTTCATCATTTCGCCCGTTTCTAACTTTGTCATTCCGACGTAGGAGGAATCTCCACAAGACGTTCTTGCGCTTTTCCCAATAATTTGGTTGTTGCAAACACCCACAAAAGGAGCCTCACTCAGCTTTAAAGGTCTGCCCCTGCTGCCTTGGCATTATTGATCGCAGCCATAGCCTCGTTGTAATTCTTCCAATTAGTGTGCGGATTAGCCTGACGAAGCGAGCTGGAAATAGCCACAGCCCTGAAAGTGATCACGCCCGGTGCAGGTGTTACACTGTTATCTATGTTGCTGATATAAATGGTGAATTCACCGGTCTTGAAGTTGAAAACAGTAGAGGTAGCACCGTTGATATCCGGCAAGTTGCTCCAGGAACCATCAGAAGGGTAGTACTTGAAAATTTCTACCGCACCATAGTTAACAATATCTGCAGTTATATCGGCATCAGTGAAGTTCGCGGAATAAGTATTACTTCCGAATGTCCATGTGCTTACCTGGAAAGAAGCAGAACCTCTTACGTTTGCATTTCCTTGTTGACCCTGTGGGCCCGTTGGACCCTGAGGTCCTGTTTTGGTGCAACTGGCGGCAAATAAACTGGCTGCGGCGAGTAATCCAAGCATTATTTTTTTCATTTTCTTCGTTTTTGGAGCCCTGAAAAAGGAGCGTAGTTAGTAAAATGTTTGTGTCTGATTGTCTGGACGCAAATTTAATGCCAACATAGATTAGCCAGACTGTTAAAGAATTGCCAGTTTTACTGTTTAACCTGTTTTATGCTTAGATTCCGGTTAATAAGGGGCTGCTAAAAAGGTCGCTGAACTGATCCAAAACCCCGAATGGGGTTTAATTATAATAGCCGAGGGTGTAAACCCTCGGTGTAAGATTGAAAAACACCTACCCCAGAGGGGTAGAACTTAATTTAGATGCTTGGTTATTGATGCAAAGTTCTCTAAAATAGAGCACCTGACAGGCAATTTTCATAGTCAAGCACAGTGAGAACAAGAGATGTAATTTTTTGGCACCACCTAAACGAACAACTCACATTACGAACGACTGTTCTCTATTGTGATATGCCGCCAAATGTTTAGGGTTAGTTTTACCAGTAGCCCTGGCCTTCAGGCCGGGGAAAAGCGCTCAAGGTGCCCGGATTTAGCCAAAACTCGCAGCGGGTGTGTGTAAATTCGGTTGATTCTGTTCTTTACCCCCGCCTGAAAACCGTATTAACTACTACATTGGAACCTAACTGTAGGAACATGTAGATCAATGATGCTTTAGTCCTTTTTCCAGCTTCGATATAACAACTGTCGCTACGCTATTGCCCACCACATTCATAGATGCCCGGCCCATATCCAGCAACGGATCTATACCCAACAACAGTGCCAGTCCGGCCTCTGGAATCTTAAACGTAGCCAGTGTGCCTGCAATTACAACCAGCGATGCCCGGGGCACTCCGGCAATGCCCTTGCTCGTGAGCATAAGCACCAATAGCATACTCATTTGCGTACTCCCATCAAGGTGAATACCATAAGTTTGGGCAATAAACAATGATGCAAAGGTCATGTACATCATAGACCCATCGAGGTTGAAGGAATAACCCAGGGGCAGCACAAAACTCACTATCTTTTCATCACAGCCAAAGCGCTCCAGTTCCAGCATAAGCTTGGGGAATGCAGCTTCACTGCTGTTGGTAGAAAACGCGATAAGGGTAGGTTCTTTAATGTGTTTCAGCATAGTAGTAATACGGTTGCCGATGAACATATACCCCGCACCCACCAGTATGCAGAACAACAGGAACAACCCCAGGTAAAACTCCCCGATGAACTTAGAAAACGTGGCGATGATGCCCAGCCCTTGCTTGGCAATAACATTGGTCATGGCACCGAAAACCGCAATGGGGGCCAGGTTCATGATAAAGCCAGTCATTTTGAGGATGATATGCGCCGCCGAGTCCAGCATTTTGACAACCGGATCAGCCTTTTCGCCGATAGAAGCGGCCGCCACGCCAAAGAACAACGAAAACACCACTACCTGCAGTATTTCATTTTTTGCCATGGCATCAAAAACACTGGTAGGGAAAATATGGTAGATAAAGTCCTTCAGATTGATTGCCGTAGTAGCCGGCAACCCCGCAACAGCATCAGGAATAGCAAGGTGCATATTCTCACCTGGTTTGAACAAATTGACCAAAACCATACCCAAAAACAAACTGATGAACGAACCACACAAGAACCACAGCATGGTTTTACCACCAATCCTGCCCACAGCCTTGGCATTGCCCTGCTTGGCCACACCCACCACTAGCGTAGTAAACACCAGCGGTGCCACTATCATTTTTATGAGCCTCAGAAACACATCAGCCGCCAAACTAAACGGCTGCAGCACCGAATCTGGCGAGGCAATGCTCTTAGACGCAATCCCCTGGTTCAGCCCAAA
>CANCGR010000569.1 GCA_947377625.1 Gammaproteobacteria bacterium
CCTCATAGGCCTGGCTGTCGAACTGGCTTCCCGCCAGGTTCAGCGGCAGGCCGCCCGGCGTGCGGATCGTGCCGCCGACGCTGATGCGCAGGGTGGTGTTGGGCGCCAGCGGCGCCTCGCCGCTGGTCCAGCGCACGGCGCCGGAGCCGGCCACATAGGCCTCGTGGCTCATCATCCGGTCGATGGGATCGACATAGCCCACGGGCGGCGGCGGCGCGAAGGCCGCGCTGTTCAGCAGCGCCTGCTGGTCGGCGGGGGACTGCGCGGCCAGCGCGTGGGGATAGGGCGTCGAATAGTGAACGGTCTGCGCGCCCGCGGCGCTCGCCGCTGCGCTGATCAGGACGGTGGCTGCCAAAGCCAGCGGCCGCATCGTCTGCACTCTCCCCAGCCCGCGGGCCTTGTGGTCCGCGCCGTCTGCCGAAGGGCAAAGGCGCGAACCGACCCAGCGGTTCCCCGAAGCCAGCCTAGGCGCCTGCCCAGGCTTTCGCGAGTCAATTTCCAGCGCCTGCAAGAGCTGTGCCGTTTTGGCGCAGGGGCGCAAATCGGCGGCGTTCGGCCGATCGCGTGTTAGGCTGGGAAAACCCTGCCTACTGGCAGGCGAGACATTCCTCGTAGTCGGTCTTCGCCGAGCCGGACATATCGACCGCCTCCAGCGCCTCGCCGCCCGCGTGGCTCGCCCGCTGCACCGACTTCGAGCGCAGGTAGTAGAGCGACTTGCAGCCGCGTTCCCAGGCCTGCCAGTGGAGCATGTGCAGGTCCCACTTATCCACGTCCCCAGGGAGAAAAATATTGATCGACTGGGACTGGCAGATTTCCGGGGTCCGATCGGCGGCCAGCTCGACCACCCAGCGCTGGTCGATCTCGAAGGCCGTCTTGTAGACGTCCTTGTCGTCCTGGCTGAGGAAGTCGAGGTGCTGCACCGAGCCCTCGTTCTGCAGGATCGAGTCCCAGACGGCCGGCGTGTTGTGGCCGGTCTGCTCGAGGATCCGCTCCAGGTAGATGTTCTTCACCGCGAAGGTGCCGGACAGCGTCTTGTGGCTGTAGATGTTGGCCGGGACCGGCTCGATGCCGGCCGAGGTGCCGCCGCAGATGATCGAGATCGAGGCGGTCGGCGCGATCGCCAGCTTGTGGGAAAACCGCTCCATGATGCCGCGGTCCTCGGCGTCCGGGCAGGGTCCGCGCTCGGCGGCCAGCGTCCGCGAGGCCGCGTCGCACTGACGGCGCAGCGTCTTGAAGAGCCGCATGTTCCAGCTCTTGGCCAGCGCGCTCTCGAACGGCACGTTCTGGGCCTGCAGGAAGGTGTGGAAGCCCATCAGGCCCAGGCCCACCGACCGCTCGCGCTTGGCGGCATAGACGGCGTTGGCCATCTCCGGCGGCGCGCGCTGGATGAAGTCCTCCAGCACGTTGTCGAGGAAGCGCATGACGTCCTCGATGAACGTCGGATGGTCGCGCCATTCCAGGAAGGTCTCGGCGTTGACCGAGGACAGGCAGCAGACCGCGGTCCGCTCGGCGCCCAGGTGATCCTTGCCGGTGTGCAGCATGATCTCGGAGCACAGGTTGGACTGGCGCACCGACAGGCCGAGCTCGCGCTGATGCTGCGGCATGGCGCGGTTCACGGTGTCGGAGAAGATCAGGTAGGGCTCGCCGGTCTGCAGGCGGATCTCGAGGATCTTCTGCCACAGGGTGCGGGCGTCGACCTCCTTGACCACGTCCTTGGTCTTGGGCGAGCGCAGGCCGAACATCTGGCCGTCGCGGACCGCTTCCATGAACTCGTCGGTGATCGAGATGCCGTGGTGCAGGTTCAGCGACTTGCGATTGAAGTCACCCGAGGGCTTCCGGATTTCCAGGAACTCCTCGATCTCCGGGTGGTGGATGTCGAGGTAGACCGCCGCCGAGCCGCGACGAAGCGAGCCCTGGCTGATCGCCAGTGTGAGTGAGTCCATCACGCGGATGAAGGGGATGATGCCGCTGGTCTGGCCCGCGCCCTTCACCTTCTCGCCGATGGAGCGCACGCCGCCCCAGTAGGTGCCGATGCCGCCGCCGTTGGAGGCGAGATGCACGTTCTCGTTCCAGACGCTCTGGATGCCTTCCAGGCTGTCGGGCACGGCGTTCAGGAAGCAGGAGATCGGCAGGCCGCGGTTCGCGCCGCCGTTCGACAGCACCGGCGTCGAGGGCATGAACCACAGCTTCGAGATGTAGTCGTAAATCCGTTGCGCATGGTCGGCATCATCGGCGTAGGCCGTGGCGACTCGCGCGAACATGTCCTGGTAGCTTTCGCCGGCCAGGAGGTATCGGTCTTCGAGCGTGGTCTTGCCGAAATCGGTCAGCAGGTCGTCGCGCGTCCGGTCGACCTCGACCTTGCGGACCAGCTGCAGCTGCGGCCTGACCGCGGCTTCCACAACCCGTTCAATAGACTCGGCAATCCCAACTTTCGCCGCTTCACTCATCGTCTCTGACCCATGCCCCTGTAGAAACCGACTCGAGCGAGTCTTGGTTTCCAGCCCCCACATGTTGTGGGCGACACGCCCGAACAACCTACATATGGGGCACCTGTCCTAATGACTCGTCAATGAGGGCGGCCATCGGCGCCCAGCTTTTTTCGTAAACCAAAGGTTAACGAGGCGCTCCGCCCCTCGGCAGATCAAGGGCTTGGCGGTCATTGCCGCACCCCCGCTCACGACACTGTGAGAATAGTCGCGCGGCGTCCTAGGGATTCAGATTCAGCAGCGCCGGATCGCCGCCTTGGGCCGCGATATTCACGCTCACTGCGCGCTCCACGGCATAGCGCAGCAGGGCGTGCGGGCCGCCGGCCTTGGGGCCGGTGCCGGACAGGCCCTCGCCGCCGAACGGCTGGACGCCCACCACCGCGCCGATCATCGAGCGGTTGATGTAGGCGTTGCCCGCCGGGACCGCGGCGCGGACCTGCTCGGCGAAGGCCTCGATCCGGCTGTGGACGCCGAGCGTCAGGCCGTAGCCGGCGGCGGCCAGGGGGGCTGCGGCGGCGTCGAGCTTG
>CANCGR010000570.1 GCA_947377625.1 Gammaproteobacteria bacterium
GGCGCTAATATGACCGCTTCAGGTGCCTCTACCTATTCCTGGTCTCCGGCTACAAGCCTCAGTGCTACAACCGGAGCTACTGTCGTGCCTACTCCTACGGTTGCAGTTACTTACACTGTAACTGGTACCGATGTTAACGGTTGTCTCGGCACGGCTTCAACAACAGTTAATTTACCACCTTCTATATCTGTTTCACCAACGGCAGGTTGCGCGCCACAGGCGCTCACCGCTTCTGGTGGCCTCAGTTATTCCTGGTCACCTTCAACAGCACTTTCAGCTACAACGGGCTCCGGTGTTACTGCCAACCCTACTGGTTCAGCTGTCGTTTACACTGTTACAGGTACCGATGCTGTGGGTTGTACAGGAACGGCCACGGCTAATGTTGGGCCTGCACCTTCCTCAATTACAGGTACAACGACTGTTTGCGTAACGCTTACGACTGCTTTGGGTAATTCAGTGAGCGGCGGTTCATGGAGTTCAAGCGCCACCTCTATAGCCTCGGTTGACGCTACAACCGGTGTCGTTACCGGTGTTTCCGCCGGCACCTGCGATATTACTTACACAGTAGGTACTTGTTCGCCGGTTACTACTACTGTTACCGTATTAACCAGCCCTGCATTGTCTGTGACAGCGACAGGTTGTGCTCCTTCTGCTTCGCTTACAGCATCCGGTGCAACCACCTATAGCTGGGCACCGGCAACCGGTCTTAGCGCAACAACAGGCGCATCGGTTTCTGCAAGTCCTTCTACTGTTACTACTTATACGGTAACCGGCAGCAATGGTACCTGTGCTGTTAATCAAACCTCAATAGTTTATCCAACCGTTGCATCAATAACAGGCACAACCACTGTTTGCCAGGGTAGTTCTACTACACTGTCTGATGCTACAGCCGGTGCAACATGGAGCAGCAGTGCTACATCTGTTGCTACTGTCGATGCGACTACGGGTGTTGTGACAGGTGTTTCAGGAGGTACGGCTACTATAACCTATGGTTATGCAGCTTGTACAGCTACTCAGGCTACTGCCACTTACACAGTAAATTCTTTGCCTTCTACCACTTATACAGGTAGTTCAAATTGTACATCTCCGGGTGTTGCCCTTACACTGTCTTATGCAGGTGGTGGTGGTACTTACGCGTGGTCTCCTGCTACTTACCTGAGTGCTACTACAGGGGCATCTGTAACCTGTACACCAACAGCAAGTATAACCTATACTATTGTGGCGACAGGTGCAGGCGGTTGTACATCAACAGTTACCCTGCCTATACAGGCTATCACATCTTCTCCCGAAGCGCCAACAGCCACTCCTTCGAGCACTTGTTCTGGTGGTACTTCAACGCTGGTAGCTACCGTGCCTTATTCAGGGTATTCAGTGGCATCAGTAACATATTCATTTGTCACACAAACCAGCCCGGCTGCCGGCCCTGCTGGCGATGATGTGTCCAGTACTGCTACAATTCCGTTTACCTTTAATTATTATGGTACCAATTATACCTCAATAAGTATGTGTACCAATGGATTTTGCCAGTTTGGCGGATCAGCTACTTCGTATCCGGCGGCAACTTTCCCTTCAACAGCAATACCAGGTGCTATCGCATTATTCTGGGCCGATGACTGGATGGGAACTCCCGGTGCCATTACTTATTCAACTGAAGGTACCACTCCTAATCGCAAGTTCGTGATCAGGTATCAGGGGTGCTCTCCGTGCTGCTCTTATGTTGGCGGACTTGATGGTGAAGTTATACTGTATGAGACAAGCAATATTATCGACATATTGGTTTCCAGCCAGACAAATACGGCCAACCATACCTGTGGTATCAACAACCTCTCTGGTACTGCCGCTGTTTGCCCATCTGGCAGGAACAACGCTGCATATACTGTAACAACCCCTGAAGCATGGCGCTTTGTCCCTGTTTCATTCTCTTATGCATGGTCTCCGGCTACAAGCCTGAGTGCTACAACAGGTACATCTGTTACTTTGACATCAGCCCCGGGTGCCGGAACATATTCTGTAACCGCAACTGATGCGGGAAGCGGATGTTACTTCACAGGCACTACCACTGTATCAGTCGGTCCAATGAGTGTAGGTGTTACAAATCCTCCTACAGTATGTTCAGGTTCGCCTGGTACATGGACCCTGACAGGGCCTTCAGGCGCTACCGTATATTATAATATCAACGGTGGATCTACAACAAGTGTAACTTTAAGCGGTACTACAGGCACCGTTACACAAACAATCAGTGCAACGACCACCTTGAATCTTGTAAGCGTTACCTCAGGTTCGTGCAGTAATTCGCTCAGTGGAAGCAACACCATCGTGCCGTATTGTGTGTGTACACCAGTTTGGTATTATGGTACTGGCTATGGCTATGGCTGTACTGACGGTATGGTTGTTGCAACTACCGGTTATCCTTTCTTACTAAATGGTGCGTCAGGCTCCATTAGTGATGCAACAGCATGTACCGCTTCTGGATATGAGGATATGACTTCTGCTGGATCTGGTTATACATGTACTATGAATGCAGGCAGTTCTTATACCTGTACGTTAGGTGCCAATATTTCAGCTTACTCAATGAGTGATCAGGTGTGGATAGATTTTAACGATGACGGAACATTCCAGTCCTCTGAGTCAGTTGGAGGTGCAGGAACATGGACATCTGTGCGTTATTCTTTTGCAATTACTATTCCTCCTGGCACTACTGCAGGAATTAACCCGGGTTCTCATAGAATGAGGGTGGAGTCAGAGTACTACTACCACGTTTATCCATCACTTCTGGCTTGCCCGGGCAGTAGTGCGACAAGCAACTATTACGGAGATGTGCGCGATTACCAGATTACTATAGCTGTTCCACCGGTTTTCACGCTTAGTCCAACTACGATTCCGTTTTCGCCAACTACAACCGGTACGTCAACAGCTGCTGTTACTGCTTCGTTTAGCGGTAGTTTCTTAGTGCCTGCTTCCGGTAACTTTACTGTAACTGCGCCTTCTGGCTTTGATATTTCGGCTAACGGAACAACATGGCTTTCTTCTTATACGATTTCATATTCAGGTGGTACTTTAAGTTCCACTCCTATATATGTTCGTTTCAGTCCGGTTTCTGCTATTGCTTACTCAGGTAATGTAACTATCACCGGCGGTGGAATTACCGGCGCAAATATCGCTGTAACCGGAACTGGTGCTACAGCTTGTAGTGGTACGCCTACTGCCGGTACGGTAGCGGTGTCTCCCGCTTCAGGAAATGCAACGACTCCGTTTACTTTAACGGTTAGCGGATATTCTGTACTGGGTGGTATTCTGTTTCAGTGGCAGTCGACTTCTGACACAACTACAACATGGTCAAATATCTCCGGAGCTACACTTTCATCTTACGGGTTTACCGGGATAACTGCATCAACCTATTATCGTTGCATGGTAACTTGTAGTTATACTTCTTCGTCTACTAATACCTACGCTACAAAGGCTACCTTCCTCCCATCACCTTCGTGTACACCAACCTCTGGTTCATGGACATCTGAGGGCAGTTATTCTTACGGAGTTAACAATATCAGTATTACCGGTTTCAGTGGTTCTAATTTAAGCGATGCTGGTCTTACATCTACACCGCTCATTAGCACTACCACTGGTTATGTGGCCAGATACGGTACTGTCGGCACGGTTGACCTGCAGCAAAATGGTGTTTATGCAACTTCAGTTACCTGGGGTACAGTTTCTTCTTACCAGGAAGCTCAGGTTTGGATAGACTTTAACAACGATGGTACTTTCCAGTCGACAGAAGAAGTGTCAGGTGTTGTTGGGTTCAGCACAACTGCTACTACCTCACCTACTACGTTTAATATCACCATTCCGCTTACTGCATCAACAGGCATTCATCTGATGCGTGTTCGTGGTGATTGGGAATCAATAGCAACAACTTTAGGTTCTGCTCCTGCTCACCTCGATCCATGTCTAATCAACTATGCAGGTTCTAACCCTAGCGCGTACAGCGGTAGTATTGCTGATTATTATGTGAATATAGTTGCATTGCCACCATGTAGTGGTACTCCTACTGCAGGCACTGCTACAGGTACAACAATTAATGGTTGTTCTGGCTTTAGCACAACATTATCTTTAACAGGCGCTACATCTGCTTCTGGGATGACCTTCCAGTGGGAGTCTTCTCCTAATGGTTCAACATGGTCAACTGTTGCTGGTGCTACCAACCCAACGTATGCTACTACAGTGACTTCTGCTACAATTTTATATCATTGCGTTGTAACTTGTACTGCCAGTACTTTGTCTGGTACATCTTCAGCGGTTACTTTACATGCTTCTTCTGCTATATCAGGTTCAGTTAACGTTTGCCAGAGCGCAACAACTACTTTGTCTGATGCTCTCAGTGGCGGTACGTGGTCTTCAAGTGCAACAGGTGTTGCAACTGTTGATGCTACTACTGGTGTCGTAGGTGGTGTTGCCGCTGGTGCGGTGACTATTTCATACGCAACTACTGGTTGTACGCAAACCTTTGGTATGAACGTAATTGGTGTTCCTGCATCAATTACAGGTACTACTTCAGTATGTAACACATTCTCTACAACACTAGCCAATATTGTAACTGGTGGTACATGGTCTTCGTCAAACACTGCAATAGCTACTGTTGATGCTTCAACTGGAGTGGTTACTGGTACCGGCGTAGGGTCAGCTACGATTAGCTACTCTACAGGTTGCGGTTCTGCTGCTACTGCTTCTTACACCGTTAATACACAGCCTTCTGCAATAATTGGCCTTGCTACAATATGTACGCTGTCAACTTATACAATGACTGATGCTGCATCTGGTGGTACATGGACATTGTCATCAACCACTCCTGGTACTATCGGTTCTTCTTCAGGTCTGTTTAGTTCATCATCTACGTCAGGTTCAACAAC
>CANCGR010000571.1 GCA_947377625.1 Gammaproteobacteria bacterium
GTCTGCTCCGACCACGAGAATTTTGACTTCAGGTCTTTGTTCCAGAATTGCCGGTATTGCCCGCATAAAGGTATGAAAACCGCGATAGGGTTCCAGATTTCTTGCTACATAAGTAAGTACTTCATCGGCGCGGGTGAGCCTGTATTTGCTGTTTTCATCAATGCTGCCAGAGGGAGTGAAAACGACACTTGCATCGTCAGAAGGAGAAACCTTGCGAGTGTCGATGCCATCATGGAGCTGGGTAATACGTGACTGCCAGTCGGTGGGGTAGCGGGACTTCTGCCACAAAGTGGGGGAAATGCCGGCGTCGGCATAATCAAAGCTCACCAGTTGAGTGGAATTCTTGATTCTGACTTTGCATATGTTGTCCAGGCTTGCTGGAAACTCTGGATCAAAACCTACATCGGCACCCTCGGAGCGATAGAAGAATTCAAGATACTGGATATGTCGCGCCCTTGGGAAAGCATCCTTCAGGAATAAGGCTTCGCCCCAACCAGGATGCGCAATGACCACATCAGGTTGAAACCCGTTTTTAACCAGACCCTGCGCCAAGCGAAATACTGCCTGGCCACGGCGAGTGTGCGCTTCATAATCCTGCAAGTAATGATGGGTTTCGGCATTGGCACCTGCCGGCTCAGGATAGCCGAAAAGTTGTATGCGAGGATGGGGCTTGGTTCGTTGCTTAAGCCGTTTGGCATCACCAATCGCAACGACAGTGTCACCCCGTTCCGCCAAGGCGGTGGCGATATGGGGAAACTGGCCTGGGAAATTCTGATGAACAAAAAGATAGCTTGTCATCAAGCACTGTTGTCATAAACATGTATGTCAGCAACAGTAAGTACAGGAGCACCTACCAGCGTGACAATCAGTTGTGGCCCAGCGCCGGTATTGCCACCCGCATCGTAATAGAGATCGCCTGTGGTGGTGTTATAGATCAGGAAATCATCTGCGTCTGCAGCGGCAGTTAGCCCTGCACCTGCTCTGAAGTTTCCGGCAAGGAAGTTGATGGGCAAACTGAAGTAACGGTTATTGAAATAGAGTATATCAACGCCCACCATAAAATCCGTAATCTGGTCGATGTTGGTTGGCCCCGGAGTGGTGTCGAACCAAAAGGTGTCTGTGCCTCTGCCGCCGGTAAGCACATCTGCACCAAGCTCACCATGAAGGTTATCATTGCCAGCACCACCAACCAAGGTGTCGTCGCCATCACCACCATAGAGAGCGTCGTTGCCGTTGCCGCCTTCAATGCGATTGGCGCCACTGTCGCCACTCAAGTTGTCCGCAAAGGCACTGCCCAGCAGATTCTCGACATTAACCAGACGATCATGGCTGCCGGTGCCATCGGTCTGCGGGCCGCTGTAGCCAAGGTAAATACCTACAGGATTTGGCGACATGGAGTAATCAGCAGTGTCAATGCCATCACCACCATCAATGAAGTCGTCACCTTCGCTACCTCTTAACCAGTCGTTGCCGTTGCCGCCCAGCAAGGTGTCGGCGCCGCCAAAGCCATAAAGAATGTCGTCACCGTCTCCGCCACTGAGCACATTGTTGTTGTCATCACCCACCAGAATGTCATTCAGGGCACCGCCTTTCAGATTTTCGATATTCGACAAACTGTCATGCCCGCCTTCACCATCATTTGTGGCCTGTCCTCGTCTGATTTCCACTACGGCATTGTCGGTTGCGGTGGCATAACTTGCGGTGTCAATGCCAGGACCGCCGTTGATAGTGTCGTTGCCGCTGCCACCTATTAATAAGTCATTGCCACTACCACCATCAATAGAGTCATCGCCACCCATTCCCGACAAGGTATCGTCACCCAAGCCGCCGATTAGTGTGTTATTGCCGCCGGTACCGGTAACAGTGACCGGCGGGTTTCCGGAAGCCACTTCAAAGTCACTTGCAACAAGAGTAGCGGGAACTGACAGCAAGCTAATCACACCGATGAAGACCTGACTGATAGGGCCGGTGCCATCGGCGTCGTAATAAAGAGAGCCGGAACTGCTGTTGTACAAGATGAAATCATCAGCATCCTGTGCGTTTGAACCCAGCCGGAAGTTGCCGGCCGCGAGCGGGCCATTAACAGTCAATGCTGTAAAAATAGCGCTCGACAAAACAATCTTGTCAACGCCAGTGGCGAAGTCGGTGATGTAATCAAAATTGGTAGTGAGATCCGGTGTAGTGCTTAAAACGAAGCGATCAGCACCGTCGCCGCCGATGAGTGTGTCGATACCAATGCCGCCATCCAACGTGTCATTGCCGGCGCCACCATCGAGTACATCGTTGCCGGCGTTTCCAAACAGGAAATTGTTGGCACTGTCCCCGGTTAATGCATCGCTGAAATTACCGCCGGTCAGGTTCTCAAAGCCTGTGAGGATGTCAGTTCCGGCACCTCCAGTAACTTGTGGCGTGGCAAGTGCCAGGCTAACCGTAATACCATTTGATGCACCGCTGTAATCGGCGGTATCGATGCCGGCACCTCCTGTCAGGCTGTCATCTCCAGCCCCTCCGCTGAGTGTGTCATCACCCGCGCCGCCATCCAGGGTGTCGTTACCATTGTTGCCACTGAGGCGGTTGTTTGAACTGTCGCCAGTCAGCACGTCGTTGAAATTGCTGCCTGAGAGATTCTCGAAGTTCTGCAAGGTATCGCTGCCGCTGCCGCCTGTTGCTTGTGCAGATCCTTGTAGCGCCAGACTTACGGTAACTGCCGAACTTGCAGTAGCATAATTTGCGGTATCAAATCCGGCGCCACCATCCATCGTGTCATTGCCGGCACCACCATTGAGAGTGTCGTTGCCCGCAGCACCGTCCAATGAATCGTCGCCATTGCTGCCGTTGATAATGTTGTTGGTGCTGTCACCGATCAGCGTGTCGTTGAAATTGCCGCCGGTGAGATTCTCGATGTTCAGCAGCGTATCGTTGCCGGCGCCTCCGGTATTTTGTGCAGTGCCTTGCAGTAACAAACTTACTGTCACGGCTGCATCAGCATTGCTGTAGCTGGCTACGTCAAAACCTGCTCCGCCATCCAGCACATCATTGCCGTCACCACCTTCCAGCGTGTCGTTGCCGCTGCCACCGTCGAGGAAGTCATTGCCGCTATGGCCAATGAGGAAGTCATTGCCAGCCAAGCCGCTAAGGGTATCGTTGCCGTCACCGCCTTCGATGGAATCGTCTGAGGTGCCTTCATTTCCGTACAGCGTGAGGTTTTCAACTTTGTAGACTTGAATGTCACTGGCTTCCAGCGCTGGCGCGCCAGTCAGTGTTGCCACTTGAATCGGCGCGCTGGCACTGCCATTACCATCAGCATCGTAATAGAGCGCACCAGTAGCGGTGTCATAGATCAGGAAATTATTGGCAGTGGTGGCAGCAGTAAGGCCTTCACCACTGGCAAAATTGTAAGAGCGCAACGATTGAATGCCATAGCCTTCCGACGAGTTCAATGAGCTGAATACCGCGCCTGAAAAAATGAGCTTGTCGGTGTTGTGGGTAAAGTCTGTTATCACATCAAGATTGGTGGAGGCATTGGCTGCAACATTAAAGCCAAACGAATCCGCGCCGGCGCCGCCGGTTAGCGTGTCGTTGCCGTCATCGCCGAGCAGAAAGTCATTACCGTTGCCGCCGTTGAGACGGTCATTGCCCGCGTTGCCATTCAGGTCATCGTTCCCGTCATTACCTTCAATGATGTCGTTACCGGCACGACCTCTGATCTCGTCATCGCCACCGCCACCGACCAGGACATTGGCAGCATCATTTCCGGTCAGCTCATCGCCGTAATTGCTGCCGGTAAGATTTTCGATATCGATGAGTGTGTCAAAACCGGCAAGGTTGATGTTGCTGAAACCACTGGTGTTCTGAACATCGGTGCGTGCCAAATCAATTACTACACCGCCTTCGGCGCTGGCATAAGTGATCTCGTCGATGCCACTACCACCGTTCATGTAGTCGTTGCCGGTACCGCCATCAATCGTGTCATTGCCGGCGCCGCCGTTGATGGTGTCATTGCCGCCGTTGCCTGCCAAAAAGTTGTTGCCGGAATCACCAGTGAGCACATCGTTGTAGGAGCTGCCGTAGAGGTTCTCGATACTGATCAACGTATCGCTGCCGGATCCACCGGTAGATTGAGGACTACCCTGCAGATTCAAACTCACCGTGACGCCGGAAGGGCTGGAAATATAGCCCACAGTGTCGTTACCGGCACCGCCATCTATCACGTTATTACCCAAGCCGCTGCGTATAAAATTGCCAAGCTCGTTACCGGTGAGATTGGCTGCGCCGGTATTCAATATTTCAGCATTTTCGACATTGGGGCCCAATGTGTAAGCCGACAAATAGCTTCTGACCCAGTCGATACCACCTGCAGATGAAGCATTGGTCTCACTGACAATATCTCCCGCGTCCTGCACGATGTAGTAATCGTTGCCATCGCCACCGACCATGGAGTCGTTGCCGACGCTGCCATCCAGCGTGTCGTTGCCAGAGCCGCCATTGAGAGTGTCGTTGCCATCACCACCATTGAGGCTGTCGTTGCCAGCCAAGCCGTTGATAATGTCTATACCAATAGTACCGGCAAGGATGTCATTGCCGGAGGTACCGGTGATGGCAGGTATGGTTATTTCGATGTCATTTGCGGAGAGGGAAACATGGTTAACAAGCCTTGCAATACTGACGGCGCTTCCTTCACCCGATCCATCTGCATCGTAGTAAAGGTCACCAGTCTCACTGTCGTAAATCAGGAAATCGTTGGCATCAGCAGTGGCATCAATATTACGGAAATTGTCGGCACTCACGGTGCCAATTGCAGCGAAGGCAGTGAAAATTGATTTATCCAGTACGATCTTGTCAGACCCGCTGGTGAAGTCTGTAATGAGGTCCCGATTGCTGTCCTTATTGGGAGTGGTATCGAAAACAAAACGATCGTTACCACTGCCGCCAGTAAGCGTGTCGTTACCAAGACCGCCGTAAAGCGTATCGGCGCCAGCATTGCCGACGAGCAGGTTGTTGCAGGAAGAGCCGGTAAGTTCGTCTGCATTATTGCTGCCGATCACGTTTTCGATATTGACCAGGGTGTCAAAGCCTGAGCCACCGGTGTCCTGGGATGTAGTAATTTCCAAATTGACAGTGATGCCACCACTGCTCAACGCGTAGTTGGCGGTATCGTT
>CANCGR010000572.1 GCA_947377625.1 Gammaproteobacteria bacterium
AAAAAATAGCGATATAAGATTTTGCATTCGCAAACTAGTCTTGTCTTGAAAGGTCGAAAATTCAAATGTCACAAGGGGAGTTTAGCAAATGCTCGGGTACGCCTGAGCATTGCTCTACTTTGTGACAGGGATTCGACCCCCTCAAGGCAAGTAGATGACAATGTTCGGGTTTTTTTATGTCTGTACATGGCAAGATAAATATTCTCTCTCTTGAAAATTAATATCGTACATAGTTAGATAATATGCAATGAGACTTAGTGAAATAGGATATATTCTTCGAGGTCGAAAATGGCTACCAATAGAACTTTACCCCGATAAGGTGATTGCTCTAATAAAATATCTTTATTTGAAACTACAAATCAAAGACCCGACAAGCGAAGCACTATTAGAAATTTCAAACTCGAAATTCAATATCAAAACACTCGATTACCTACTTAAAAACATGGAAACCGAGAAAATTAAAAGGCAACGGGAGCTTTTCTTTCTTTTATGTTCTATCGAGACAATTAGAATTTATGAAAACGAACGGAAAATTAAATTCCCGACCTATTCAACAATTACTGCTTCTGACATTTCATCGTTTACGTTTTGCCCAGCTAGCTATGCAATCGGCAAATCATATTATATAATACCAAACTGGAAAACGAGCAAAGGATCAAAATTTCATGAAGCAGCGAAATTAATCGACTTTTTTTCGTCAGGAAAAGTCAACCTAAGTGGCGATGGAATTAGTCGCTCCCTTCTAACTGCGAAAAACAAGTCGTTTTTCGATGCAATCGGCAAGTCTAATTTATATTATTCAGGGCATTCTCCTAAAGACAGGCAGCGTTTTTTTAAGAGTAAAAATTTTGTATGTCAACCCGACTATATTTTTATCGACTCAAACGGAGAATATTTTGTCGTAGAGGAAAAATATAAATTTTCTGGAGATGACGAGTGTTATTTTATCAACCATCAATTGCAATGCGCCTCCTATATATACGGAATACACGAGATTGAGATCGCATATGGCTACCTAATTTACTGGAAAACATCATATACTGAAACCTCAGAAGGTACTAGAATCCAGACTGTTGGTTGTGATGCCAAAAAAATTGAGAGGACCAGTAAAATAAAGGAAATGTTGATTTCAACTTTTAAAGAAATTCAGGGATTTAATTCAGCTAAGATTGTGAATTTTAATATTGAAAACATAAATGTGAATAAATGCATTAATTGCTCAGTTGCTGCGATTTGTGGGCATAAGTATGCTAGATTTAGTTCTTTAAAATTGCCATATTACGAGGGGTGTTACAATTCAATTCAAGATATTAATGTGTCAAATGAGTTAAAGCATTCTAAAACTGCCTTAGATCTTTTTTGGGGTAAAAATCTGCCATGTCAAATTTGCTATGAATGGCTTCCTCCTGAAGAACTGCAATCGAAATATGTAAGACCAATTATGTTTGATAAACTTCTTAAACGATATACAAAGTTCGAATTTACTGATGTTTCGCCAAATAAAAATGCTGAACAGATTATTGACATTACCAAATTTGGATTTTTTCACAGTTCAATCAAGTTTGATAACCATCATGATTTCGCAATTTCCGTCGATAATTATGGTGAATTATCTAACGCCTTAGACGTAATATTCCACCTTGGAAACGTTTGCAATAATTGTGCATCGCATAAAGAGATTGAAATAAAAATAAAACCATTTGAAATAAAATACCTGGAAAAAGAATTGGTCGACAGTTTTTCGGCAGATCTAAACCAAGTTAGAGGTTCACTAGGCGACGAAAATACGGAAAATGCATATAAGCTTTTCAAAAATAGGAAATTTCCTGACGTAATCGAAATTTTGGAAAATTTGAACTGCGACGAAAAAGCCCTTCCGTTATCCATCGCCTACTACTTCGATAGAAACTTTGCAAAAAGTATGTTTTATGTTCGGGAAAGTCAAAATATGTTTAATCCCTCGTATGAAGTATTCGCTATTCTGATTAGGTTAAATGAGGGATGTCGATAGTTGTTTTTTCTTCTGCACAGAAAAATCAAAAATTTCTCATAAAAATCAGCAACTCACTTTCAAACACGCATTCCATTATCAACCATACCCCCACCTTTTGTTTTTTAAACTTTTTTATAGCCAGTACATCGCAATTCCTGTATAAAAGCAAAATTTCAAGAGAGTTTTACCAATTCCTGTGATTTTTAAACTTCTAAAGTTTAAAAGTAAAACTCGTCGTGCAGTATAAACTTCCAGAGTTTATTTTTCTAATTCCCAAACGTATTCCAGAGGTTCAGGTGTAACCAATCAGTTTGCCCGTACGATAGTCTTAGCAGAGGTCACCCCCCGGCTTTGCTAAATACGTTTTGCGCTTATCCACTGTCAATGTCAGTGGTATTCTTTTCATTTCTTAACCTCAAAAACCATAAACGATGGTAATTGTAAAAGACTTTCACCTGCGACAAGGTGACAAGACAAGTTATGTGTCCCTGGAATTAGAAGGTGACTTGGAATTGATTCAAAGCCAGAATACTGGCCGATTCTATGCCACTACCCGAAGATGTTTCATCTATTCAACATTCGATGAAGATACCGCTGCACGCATGGTTGGTTCTGAAATACCCGGTTCTATTGTACGAGTGCCTTGTGATGTTCATGAATACACTGTGCCTGAGACAAATGAGGTGTTGCAACTCAATTTTCGCTGGGACTATATTCCTGAGGAAATCTCAGAGATCAAGTCTAAGAAGAAAAGTATTCCTATCACATTGATAGAATATCCCAGGTCCTAATCTGGCTGACAGAAACAATTTTTCTTAACCGCTAAAACGAAATTATGGAACTAATACAAGCCAGCCGTAAAAAAGCCAAAATCAAAATGGCTCTTCAAGGCCCATCTGGCGCAGGTAAAACGATGTCAGCATTGTTAATTGCATACGGACTATGTGGTTCCTGGGAAAAGATTGCTGTAATCGATACCGAGAATCACAGTGCCGATCTCTATGCACATTTGGGTCCATACAAAACGCTTTCACTTGAACCACCTTATTCACCGGAGCGATACGTTGTTGCATTTGATACCTGTGTCAGAGCAATGATGGAAGTGGTGATTATCGACAGTTCCAGCCATGAATGGGATTTTTTGCTCGATTATCATTCAACGCTGCAAGGTAACAGCTTTGCCAATTGGGCAAAAGTTACACCAAGGCATGAAGCGTTCGTTAATTCAATTCTTCAGGCCAGTATACATGTGATTTGTACAATCCGGAGTAAGCAGGATTACATTCTTACGGAAAAGAACGGAAAGCAAGTACCGGAAAAAGTTGGTATGAAAGGTGTGCAGCGTGAAAGCCTGGAATATGAATTCACACTTGTCTTTGAGATAGATATGACTCAACGAGCCAAACCTTCCAAAGACAGAACCAGCATGTTCATGGGTAAGCCTGATTTTGTACCAACGATTGAGACAGGTAAGCAGATCCTGGCTTGGTGTGAATTGGGCACTGAGCAATCTTTTGTTACGTTCGAGCAGGTACTTGCAAAAATTCAACAGTGCAAAACTGAAAAAGAACTGCTTGACTTGTACAATGAGCACCCCATCTATCAAAAAGTATTACACGCAGATTTTGCCAAGATGCGACAGTCGATTCTAATTCCTAACAATCAAAACCAACCCCACCCAAATGGAGCAGTTAACGGCCAGAGACAATAGCCAACTCGAGATTACTGACATAGAAGTAATCGATGAAGTTTCAACAACCAAGCCATTCATTGAAGCGAACACTGTGCAGAGCAGCCTTCTTGAGGTGCGTCAGGAGCATATTATTCCAGTGTTCATAAAGGATAATGAACCGGTAATAAGCCACGCAGAATTCATAGAATCGACGTTAAAGGCAGTAGGTGAAGTATACCACGGAGAACGCATTCTAAGGCCCAATATCAGGCTTTCGCACCCTATTAAGGGTAGAGTGCCGGAAGCCAAGCATAAGCCCGCAATTGAGCTATTAGAGTGCGAAAAAACGATATATTATGAGCGCATGGCGTTCATTATAGAAATACCTACTATTTCTACAGATATCGCAGGAAACAGGCTCAATTTGACGATTGGAGGTGTAAAAGCGTACAATCTGGACAATCTGTACAATCGCTCGGGAGCAGACCAACATTTCAAAATCTTTGTCGGGTTTCAGAATAAGGTTTGCACCAACCTGTCAGTAACCAGCGATGGTTATCTTGCCAACCTTAAGGTAAAAAACCTTGAAATGTTGATGCATTCCATAAAAGGCCTGATTACAGATTTCAACGCAGTCAAACTTGCTGAGCAATTACAAAGCCTGCACCAGTATGAATTATCGGAGCAGCAGTTTGCACAATTCATTGGCCGGTCCCGAATGTACAAGCACCTGCCAGACGAGCAGAAATTACTTATTCCTGAGCTCATGTATGGTGAAAACCAACTAAATACCATCTGCCACGACTATTACAAGGATAACAATTTCTGTAAAAGCAGCGATGGCAATATCAATCTCTGGAATTTGTACAATCTCTTCACCGGTGCTAATAAGAGCACATACATTGATAATTTCCTTGATCGTTCTGTAAATGCATATCAGCTTGCGCAGGAACTTCAAATTGCGTTGCAAAATAAATCTGATTGTTGGTACTTAAACTGACCAGCATGAACGATGAAAGCATTATCAACTATTGCGATTATTCCAGCATACTGATAGTCAACAGGCGAGGTCAAATAAAACGACTGTATACACCGTTCAAGGTAATTTGCATGGAAGACGTACCAGGCATTAAAGCCGGCACAACATTATACGTCGATGAAGTCTCCTCAACTCCCGAAAGCCTGTTGATCTACATTACGCAAACCGGAGCCTACTCTCACAAAAGCTTCACAATTACAGCCACTTTCTGATTTGGAGCGCACCGACCTACAAGGCATGATATGGATAGGCATATCGGGTGTGCGAATGGTCATATGGCAGGACAGTTATGTTATATTTTCTTTGCTGCAGCTAAGGTCATGTAATGCTATGCATAAGCGTTACATGGCTATGCAGATTTCTTTTGAGATGGTCTCGCTGTCTAAAATCTTAAAGTCCTTTGAAAAGAAATTTTTTTTTCTCAACCAAAATTAAAAACTAAATTTAAGCTTATGAAGCCAACAAAACAAGGGCAGATTTGCAAGCTATACGATCAATACCACCAAAAATTTGGTCAAGTATAGAAAATTGGGGTAAAGTAACGAACTCACTGACTAATTTCCAGTTAACGATTGCATGGAATCTGGCACATGCAAAATCAGGTGCTAAGGTATCAGACACCGAAAGAAATATTGGAGTTAAGATCATTGATTTGGTAAGAGAATTGGCTCCTGAAATTCTATACGAAATTGTTAGTCTATCGCTGGAAGACATTGCTAAAAATAATCCGAACTCAGAAGAAGTTAGC
>CANCGR010000573.1 GCA_947377625.1 Gammaproteobacteria bacterium
ACCATCCGCAACAATTCCGGGCAACTAATAACAACTATTGACAATGGGTTACTTAGTGAGGGTGAGCATTCAGTAATAGTAAAAACGCAAAACTTTTTGCCAGGTAACTACTTGTATACCTTGACAACACCGAATGGTGTGCTTACAAAAACGATGGTGGTGGAGTGAGCTCGATCTACTTGAGCCACAAAGAACACTAATATAATTATTTTCTATGAAAATAATTGGCTATCAGCATTTAATTAAAATACCTTAGTTTCGTAGCCGAGTTTAGTCGAATTGGACTCAGCCTCAAGTACTTGGAGTAATAATTATGTTAATAGACCAAACCTAAATGAACCAACCAAAATATGTAGAATCAGAATGCAATCAATTGGCCCACCTATTCAACGGCGAATTAATTCTCGTTGTTTCAGCTACTGATATTGAAACGACAGAGATACACAAAAAAATCAAGCCATTAAATGGATTTGAACAAATAGTTCAAATTTTTGCTGGGGAACTAACATATTATTTTGGCATGCTTGGCAATTATAATATCGCACACGTTCAATGCTCAATGGGTTCACTTTCGAGAAGCAGTTCAACTATGACGATTTCAGCCGCCTTGCAGGAACTCAAATCAAAAGTTGTTATTATGATTGGGATAGCATTTGGTGTCGACGAGACAAAGCAAAAGATTGGAGATGTATTAGTTTCTGAATCAATTGTTCCATACAACATTAAAAGGATTGGCAAGGACAGCAGTAATCAAAGAGGGAAAGAGACGCAATCAAGTAAAATACTTTTAAACCGATTTTACAACCTAAAAACTACTTGGGAATACTTATTACCAAATAATCAAAAAGCAGAATTAATTCCTACACCAATGCTATCGGGCGAGGAGTTGATTGATAATTTAAAGCATAGGAACAAATTGGTTCAAGAATTCCCAAACTCCAGAGGAGGAGAAATGGAAGGTGCGGGACTTTGTGCTGCTTGTGACAGTAAGGCTGATTGGATAATTGTAAAAGGAATCTGCGATTTCGCAAATGGCGAAAAAGGTGTCAACAAAAAAGAAAACCAAACTGTTGCCATTAATGCTGCTTTAGATGCATGTTTAGCGATTTTCAATTCCAATTCCGCATTTAGTGCTTTGAATATTTCACCCGTAAATAAATTACAGCCCGATTCTCCGCCGATTGAAACCAATATTAACGAAGTACTGTTCGATATTTATGATTTGGCGAAAGAAAAATTCTACATTAAGCGTAATGTTGACACCATCTTCAATCAAACATTAACTCAATATGGGATTTGGCTGTACGGTCCATCAGGATGTGGTAAATCAAATCTTATTATTCGAAACTTACAGCTCGAAAACAAAACCTTCATACAGGTAAACCTAGCCGCAAGCATAGGGCTTGACATTGAGACTTTCTTTAGAGAAATCTTATACGAAATTACTGCAAACATAAAAGATACCTCCTTTCAAATCCAGCCTAAAAGTTTTTCCGAATGCACTAATGCATTGTTGAATATGCTTCAATCGAACTTTAAAGGGAAAGAACTAATTATCTTCATTGAAGAAATCCCTATAAGTACCGACAACGATTACAAGGATTTTTGCGGCAAATTATTCTCGTTAATCATTCTCAAAAATTCAAAAAGCGGGTTAGACAAAATTAAATTCGTTCTATCTTCAATAAACAACCCTTTGGGTCACTTACAAGAAATTCAGCAAAAGGTTCATCAACAACTAAATTTCTTCGGCTTAAGCTTCTGGTCAGAAGAGGAAATAACTTCGCTTGTAAAAATCATTGAAAATGAATTTAAAATACAAATGACTGACGGACTCCGAAACGAATTAATAGAGATAAGTAAGGGGTCTCCAAGGTTCATCAAAAAATTTTTCCGAAGTGTCTACACGTTGAAAACAAAGGATGCTCATACTTTACAATTCCTCTTAAAAGAAACACAGCGAGAGTTAAATCATTATTAAGGATGAAAAATATTTTAAAACCATACACCATCATTCCACCAGACTTGTATGTTCAACGTGATGCGGATAGGCAGCTTAAGAACATAATCGAGGATATGGGTAGGCCAGGTTATGTACTTGTATCAAGGCAAATGGGGAAAACTAATCTTCTGCTAAATGCAAAAAGGAATTTAGAATCACCTAACGACATCTTTGTTTATATTGATTTATCAAACCCTTTTGACAATGCAAAAAGTTGTTTCGAAAACATAATTGACACGGCCATTGAAACAAACACTGACAAATTTGAATCAGTTTCAAAGTTAGTACTTGACCGACGAATGGAAATTAGGGATACACCTCCACATAAACAGCATACGTCCGAACTAAGACTTTTACTAAACGCAATAGAGGGCAAATTGGTAATAATCCTTGATGAAATTGACGCGCTGACGAAAACAACTTATTCTGATCAGATTTTCGCACAAATTCGAAGCATATATTTTTCCAGAGTGAATTTCAAAGAGCTAGAACGGCTTACATATATTTTATCGGGAGTAATCGAACCAACTGAAATAATTAAAGACCCCAAAATTTCACCATTCAATATCGGACAAAAGATATTCCTTAATGATTTCTCCCGAGAAGAGTTTGAACAATTTCTAAACAATTCGAATCTCAGAATCCAAACCGAAATAGTCGATCGTATATTTTATTGGACTCATGGGAACCCTCGCATGACTTGGGACGTCTGTTCTGAAGTAGAGAACAGAGTTATTAACGCCAATTTCAAATCTCAGGAATTGACGAACGAGACAATAGACAATGTAATTGGAGAGTTGTACTTGACGACTTTTGATAAACCGCCGATAGATAACATTCGCGAATTAGTCAAGAAGGATCGAGAAATAAGGAATTCTATTGTAGAGATCGAGTACAATAAAGGCAAAGAAGTTTCTGACAAAATAAAAAACAAATTATACCTATCCGGCATAATAAACTACAATGAAAATACAATATCTATAAAGAATAATATCATCAAGAAGTCTTTAAATATCGACTGGATTAAATCACTTGAAGAAGAAGAAAGGGGGCTATTAAGGGTTTGCATAGACTATTTCGAAAAGCAAAAATTTGAAGAGGCAATAGCAACATTTGATAAATTCAAAAATGAAGCAGATCAGAACACCGAAGACCTATCGTATTATCACCACATCATCGGTGTAGCCAACTTTAAATTAGGTAGATTTTTAAAAGCGTTAGAATTCTTCAATGTGGCATTGTTTGATATAGAGGATCAAGCAAAATTGTATTATTCGAATTTAAACTACAAGGGTACGTCATATTTCAATATTGAAAATATAGATGAGAGTTTGAACTGCCTGAGACAAGTCATAAATAGTGGGAGGAAAGACGTAGAATATGCGAGAGCATTAATTAATTATGGGTTAACCCTGCTAAAATCGTCAAAAAAAAGTGAATTAGATGAGGCAGTAACAATATTCCAAGGAATAATTGATGAAACCAGTTTCAAAAAGGAGAAACTACATACTGATCTAATAACTGAGATGAAATCAATAGCAAATTTCAATCTTGCGGGAATTCAAAGGCACTATGGCAATATTGATGACGCAATTAGATGTTATAAACGCGCAATCGACTTAAGTGAAGAAAAGAAAAAGCCCAAAATAATATTTGAATTATTGCACATCTTAAAGACAGAGGATGAAATAGTAACTCTCTTAGAGGGCTTAATTGAACAGATTACTCAGGGCACACTTTCACCTATAGAAAACGACCAAGAAGACCCATTGGCTTTTAGCCTAGATGTATTCAGCAAAGTCATCATTTTCTCATTTATAAAATACAAATCAACTCTATTTCAAAAATTAATACCTCACCTGCCCCTTTTAGGAGCAAAAAAATATTCGAGACACATTTATGACCTGGCCATCTTCTCAATAAACATAAACAACGATTTTGAATCTGGTTGTAAATTACTCGAGGAACTTCTAAAAAATAATGATGTGGATCCCGAAATAGAGTTCTATTCAGTAAAGATATTAGCATACAATTCAATAAAAACGGGCATTTCGGAAACATGCTTTAAATATTTGAAACTATTTGAAATTGGGCCTCGTTACGAAATTGACATGCTGGACATGGATATATTTTCAAGCACAATATATTCCTTAACCAAACTAAAAAGATATTCAGAAGCGTTAAACTATGCTAACTTAATTAAATCCGTACGGCAATTGGTGTCCGAAGAAGTATCACTCAACTATATAGTCGTCTATCATCTAGAATTGAACCTTTATCTATATATGTATGACGACGCCAATTCTATCAAGAAGGCAAGAGAAATCATCAAACTTATCGACCAAGAAAACGTTAAAACTAAAAGTATAAATTTATTAGGGAAAAATGCACTAGAAACTATAAAACAAAACGCGGAAGATGTCCTCTCAAATACTTCATTTAAAGACACTCGTACGCTCACAAGAAATGATAAAGTTACTGTTCGCTACAAAAATGGAACAACTATACTAGCAAAATTTAAAAAAGTTGAAAAAGATTTATCCTCAGGGGTTTGTGTTATTATTGGGTAATTCTCCTGATTAATTTGTTTTGAGGAATTACTAAGAAAGATAAAGGATAGCCCAAATTTGGACTTAAGAACCATTTTGGGCTATCCTTTTTCTATATTCCAACTATACATTTAAGAATTCAGAATGAGACATTGCAATGAGTGAAACTAAGCAATTGCTAATAGGGGCATTTATAAAACCTCCACTACAAAACTTTCTAAATTAAGGACAAAATCAGGAATTATGTCTAACAGCCAGAACGCTAATTTGAACACCCAAAATACAATGCTGCTAGGCAATATAACCCTAGCGAAAGAAAACCCAAACCGGGTCTACTTTAACTCTAAACTCCCCCACATTCCCAACACCTTACCCCCAAACCCATCAACTAAATAATTATTTTTCAAACAAAAAAACATTTTTTTTCAAACTCCACCCTTATCTTTGCACAAAATTTCAAAGCTGTAATGAGTTGTAAACGTTTCCTTTCCTTGTTAGTATTGGTTT
>CANCGR010000574.1 GCA_947377625.1 Gammaproteobacteria bacterium
AATTTTCATTTTTTAGATAACTCTTTTAGTAATTCACCGATAGCGTTTGGTTTGACGAATAAACGTTCGAAAGCAGGAATCGAATTACATTCTGCTTCATTCTTTTTTCTGATTAACACAACCGATTTGTAACCACTTTCAGATACCAACTGAATATCACAGTGATCATAATATCCTGATGGAAAGCAAAACGACAGAACTGGTAAACCTATAGCATTTTCAATTTGTCGTTTTGACTCAATCAACTCAAAACGCTTCTTTTCTTCATTCATATAACCTGATGTAAATAGAGCATGAGATAACCCATGTGAACCAATTTCATTGCCCCTTTCAGCCAATTCCCTTAACTCTGTTGCTGTCATATATCTCACTCTCCTCTGAGAATTCGATAAATTATTTACATGTTTGTCAAGAAATGACATTTGCTCTTCTGGTGATAGCCAATAAAACTCTCTTTTTTTAGCCCCCCTAATATAATCCTCACGTTCTCCTAATTGTAAATTTGACTCATCAACCCATTGGTAGTAGCTATCCAATGGTAAAACAGAATTGTTCATGCACGGTATTACAACAGGATAAAATGTAGCAGTAGCCTTGTGTAACTCTAATACAGGAAGAGCATGAGTGTAATTATCTGAATAGCCATCATCAAATGTTAACGCAATTAGCCTTTTTTCGTTCAGATTCATGCTAAGCTCAGAAATTGTCACAAATTGAAAACCCTCACTTTTAAGTTTTACCAGCATCGCATCTAAGTATTCTTGGGTGATTAACGTGCCGAAATCAGAGTAGGCATTTGGTGTTTTAATCTCCTTATGAGGCAAAACCCTGTGAAGCATGAGGACTTTAGGCATCTGCAAGGAGTTTAACTATTTCATCAATACTGCTGACAGGGATTAAAAGTCCACTTGCCCTATTGTCCAAATCTTTACCAGCCAAATCTTTAGCCCAACCGTCAAAAAGAGTAACACACAATACCTTCTTCTTTCTTTGCCAGGCAAATGCAATTTCAGATAATGTTCCAGCTCCACCACCTAGCGCAATAAGAATATCAGAGGCATTTATGATAACTAAATTCCTTGCAATTCCCATTCCTGATGGAATGATGGTGTCAATGAAAGGATTGGCTTTGTCATTTTGGTCATCAGGAAGTATACCTATGGTTTGCCCATAAAAGCTAAGAGTAGACAATTTTACACCCTTGCATACTGCTTCCATTACCCCACCAAGACCACCACAAAAAAATGTTCGTCTTTCATTAGCTAAAGCCAAACCAAGGTCAACCCCAAATTCGTATAATTTAGGGCTACACATCGATTTGCTGGATCCTATTATGCCAATTTTGTTCATCTTATGTAGTGGGATTATTTTGGTCGATAACAAAACTATAGCTTTCTACAGACAGATCAAATTGGTGAAAAAATTAATTTTCACTTTGGTAATGTTCACTAAATTCTTTTGTCCAAGAAACGTGAACAAACAAAAAATGTGAACATTGATTGTAGAAGTGATTTTGGAGAGGCAGTATTGTTTAAGCTGTCTTTTCTTTAGCTCACGTGCGCTAAAAGTTCACGAAGAGCCTTCAGAGCCTGAGCAAAATCGGGAGTTTTATCGCTAGAGGCATAAGAAAGACCAGCAACGAATTTCTGATATTCACCGCCGTATAGCGGATCTTCTGACAGGATAGAAATCAACCTACCTCCTTTTCCAGCTACAGACAGCTGAGAAAAATTCTCATCCTTGGTGCGTTCACTATCTGCCTCCATTGTATTTTTAAACAAATCAACGAAATTCGGATCGCCAATAACAAAATCTTTAAGCAATGCCAGATCATACACATGGCGAATTAACGTAGCATCATCATCTTCTGCTCCTCGCACCCGCGCTGCGATCCGCCAAATGGCAGCAGACAATTTATCAGCAGCATTTTCTACATAAGCAAGACAAGTAATATTTGCTACCTCTGGCTCTTTTTTCTGGAGCGTAGCAACCAACGAGCTAACAGGCAGTGACACTACAGATAGCTTCGGGCTGTCCAATGTCACTTCTACTTTAATATCCGGGCGCAAAGCTGCGTGCTCAAACTGCCTGTCATAACGTATGTAGAACATGAAATATCGGTTATAATTACTTGCAACGATGCGTTCTTCATCAATATCAAAGCCTGCACCTCGCAACGATCCGATTAGGTTGTGCTTGAATTGCGACAAGGCTTTCCGGTTAGGGTTATGTCCTATCGGGTGTAGCCGGAAATCAATATCTTCAGAAAATCGGTGAATAATTTTATGCGCTTTGGAAAGAGCAGTCCCTCCAGCAAACACTAACTGATATTTTTCAAACGCGAGCGCAGCAATAGCAGCTATGACTTGCACACCATGCCAATCTTTTTCCACAAATGCTTCTTCTGTAGCAAGTTCCCTGGCAACAAGTTCAATAGTTCTCTTATCTGGCGGCATATTCAAAACTTATAAAATTGCCGTTGTAACCAATTCTACGGTTGATACGCGAAGTTACCCCAATGAGTCTGCCGGTTGGAACCTGGGTTGACCTTCCACTATTATAATCCCGCTCTAATTGAGAAGGAACAGTTTGAACATGTAAACGGCTAAGCGCCTCTTTCGCCAATGCGGGGAGGTTGCGTACAGGAATAACAGTTCCCGTAATCGGTGAACGTTCTGCTTTCGCATAGAGACCGTATCCAATTTTAATCACCTCGCCTTTTTCTGCCAGATGACGCAACACGCGTCCCACCTGATCATACCCGCCCAGATCGACAAAGTCTTCACGCATCAAGACAGCTCGCTTCATACGTTTGATACGTTTTGCCACTCTTTCTTCCAATGCCATTTTCTGCGCCATGAAACAACCTTTTACTCAAACAAAAATACGACAATACTTCATGCAAATATACGACATTTCATAACCGCCTTAATTGCTCTTATGAAATTAACAGTTATTCATCTGCCATGGTTCGAGTAGCTTGTAAATGTCACCATTTTTTAAAAAAAGGTGACATTCTTGCTAAATAATTGCCACTATATAGGTGGAGGGAAGCAATAATGAACTTCTCCCTGAAAGCGATTGCGCCAGAAGACCCGCCGGTGCAAAAAAAAGGCACCCAACACAGCAGCAGCTTTCGCCTATTGGTTAATTGTTAAAGCACTTCAAAAGTCAACCGAATAGGATAGATTGGTATGCACACTTACTGTTCTGGTATTTGTTTGGATCAATTCCGAATCAACAGTATAATTACAGGAAAAGGACATGCTTTTTCATTGTATTTTTAGTGCAATTTCTTTACTACAGCGTTTTAACATTGCAGTTATCGCAAATGTCTTCCAGTTTCATTAATGCGTGTTTCCAGATTGGCGTATTCCAATCTTCGGCATTTAATTGGGCGACATAGTTTCTTATACTATTGTCGAGTGCTTCAACGAATTTCTTTGCATTAATTACTTTGCCTGTTTCGTTTAAGAGAGGTCCACTTTTTACTATCCTCCACCCATTTGTCGTTTCTGCTTGGTGAAGTATTCCGCATCTAACATTTTCATAAAAATCACCCGAAATTCCAGCAAAACCGGGGAAACAAATTTTCTCCGTTTCAAAAAAATCGTTAAACATTTTTCGGCTTTTCCCATTTGTATCTTTTCTTCCTTGCTTAAAAGATTCCAATGTTTCAATCGTTAAGCAAGATATCGCCATTTTCAAAAATCCGCTGTCAATCAAATGCAGGTGTTTAACGTACCTATTGGTAAATCGATGCTCTATAAGTTCAATTGTCTTCTGCTTCGCCGAATCATCTCTTACAGCCAACCAATTCCGCAACTGCCGGACGGAAACTTGCCTTGTCAACCTATATTCATTCACATCTTTCATGCCATTAACTTTAATAATATAAAATCTATTTTTTTGTGGTTAAAATATCATAATGAAGTCTTCTGAAAACCATAGGAGCCAGTTTGTCGTGCAACACGATAAATTGGTACTCCTGGAAATGACTTTGATGTTTCGGCAACTAAAGAAGCTACTTCGGCTTGCGATGTATTGGCTCCAACAAGGATTTCTTTTACCGCTGATGCTTGAAACTTAGCGGCACGCCCCCTGTAAATCCCTATGCCTGCCGTCACAAAACGAAACTCCTCTTCGGGTATCCATCTTATTGATTTTTGATACAATTCCTTTTCGATTATTGCGCTGTTGTCTCCCAAGATTATATAGTCAATCGGCGTGTCATCGTAAATTACATATTGACAACTACAGTTCAACGTCCTTGCGATTTCGACCGTATCAAATCCGATTGCAAATCCACAATGATTACTCCCATAATGCGCCCACATTGGCTCGTTTAAGCCGGAAGTACAACAACTAAATACACCAATTCGGTCATAGTTCTCCTTTTCCAAAATATACTGTCTTCTATTTTCTGTGAAATATCCAACAGGATCAGTTTTCGCTTGATTCAATCGCCTATCAATTTCAATCTGCAACTTATCCTCAGTCATGTTTTTTTCCTGCTCGCGTCCAGCCTTCCCTAAAGCCGCCCTGAATTTAGCCCAATCAATTCCGGGATCTATAATATTATAAGGTGGTCTTACGTCATACGGATCATTCAGAGCGAAAGGATGCGCAAACCAAATCTCATTTTCAGTAATTATTCTTTTGTGATACTGATCCTCCCAATTTCGATACTTATATATAATTGGTTCAACAGAATTTCTAATTTCGTCTTCAACTTCTGAAAAATCATGGTATTGTGGCATAG
>CANCGR010000575.1 GCA_947377625.1 Gammaproteobacteria bacterium
CTGGCACAGAGAAATTCATTACCATCGGCAATTTCTTTGACTATCTCCATACAAACTCAACAATTGTTGATTATACCTCTGGAAGTGGTGACGGTGCCACATACTACCTTATAGACGATGTCAGCGTAATTGCCAGTGATGCCATTGCAGATGCAGGAAGTGACAGAGCCGGGGCTGTTGGTGACAGCATACACATCGGTACGAATGAAGAAGGCATGCCGTGTACCTGGTATCTTGCCGGTGATACCACCCACCCGGTAGGCTATGGTGGATGCATAAAGGTGCGCCCTATGGCTACCGGCACTTACCACTATGTGGTGATGCTCGATTTATGCGGGCATATTACGTGGGATACAATGACGTTGTATGTGTGGCCGGCTGGCGTAAATAATGGCTCTATGACTCAATGGCTGAATTGCTCCATGTACCCGTCTCCGGCAACTAATGTATTGCATCTGGATGGGGCTGCGGGGTGCGAGGTGGGGATATACAATCCTGTGGGGCAATTGGTGTACTCCGGTATGGCTGCAAAAAAGGAGGAAGTGATCAATGTAGAGCAATTGCCAAGGGGAAGTTATTATGTGGTAGTGATGGATAAGGTTACAGGCGAAAAGATGGTGAGGCAGGTGGTGAAGGAGTGATAATTATCATGAAATCATATAAATCATTAGAATCATGGTTCAGATAGTTTACCCCAATCCTAATTCCGGCCAGTTCGTGATCAGGCAGAAAATTGCGGACGATGCACCTGTGATAGCGGATGTGTGGGATGCTGTCGGCAGGCGTGTGTACAGCGGCAGGCTGCAATTCAATAATAGCGCCAGTTCTCTGAACATTGGCACTGTAGTGCCTCCCGGCCTCTACATGCTGCACCTTACCGATGGTAAAGGCCGAAAATTTACCTTTAAATTTCAGATACAATGATGAAGCACATCATAGTAATAGTGATGTTCACTTGTGCGTCTGCAATTGCACATGCACAAGTGAACTTAGTGAAAAACGGAGGGTTTGAACAATACAGGTTCTGCCCCCATTACCTCGATGAAATAGGGTTTTGCAATTATTGGAGCGGTTTGGATACTAATTGGGTTTATGGTGATAGTTCCAAATTAACCTATACATTATGTCTTCCCGAATATTGCAATACATGCTCAAAAAGTGCAATAAAATATGCTAATATTCCTGACGGAGGTTTCTATTTTCAATATCCCAGATCTGGCGCCGGCTTTGCTCAAGTGAGGATGCTAGACGATACCTCAATTAATCACGATTCAAGTGATTACCGGGATTATTTACAAGGAAGGCTTTCAAAGACGCTGACTTCAGGAAAAAATTATTGCGTTACTTTTTATGTAAACTTAGCTGAAGTTTCTTCCAATGCCATTGATAAAATTGGTGCATATTTGGACAACGGGGGAATTGATAATACTGATAGCGCACATTGCCCACAAACAAAGGTATCTTATACCCCACAGATAGTGACGCCCGTCATAGTTGACGATACCATGGGCTGGACGAAAGTTCAAGGCAATTTTACCGCCAGCGGTAACGAGCGATTTATCACAATTGGGAATTTTTCCGATTTCGCACATACAAATAAAATATACATCTACTATTCTGCTGCTGGTTACGGATTCACCTGGTACCTCATAGACGATGTCAGCGTAATGGCCAGCGATGCCATTGCAGATGCCGGTAGCGATAGAGCCGGGGCGGTTGGTGACAGCATACATATAGGTACTAATGAAGAGGGCATGCCGTGTACCTGGTATCTTGCCGGTGATACCACCCACCCGGTAGGCTATGGCGGGGGTATTAAAGTGCGCCCTATGGCTACTGGTACTTACCACTATGTGGTTATGCTGGACTTATGCGGGCATATTACGTGGGATACAATGACGCTGTATGTTTGGCCGGCTGGCATAAATAATGGCTCAATGACTCAATGGCTGAATTGCTCAATGTACCCGTCTCCGGCAACTAATGTGTTGCATATTGATGGGGCTGAGGGTTGCGAGGTTGGGATATACAACCCGGTGGGGCAGTTGGTGTATTCTGTTTTGGTTAGTAAAAAGGAAGAAGTGATCAATGTGGAGCAGTTACCACGGGGAAGTTATTATGTGGTGGTGACTGATAGGGTAACGGGGTATAGAGCGGTGAGGCAGGTGATGAAGAAGTGATAATTATCATGAAAATCATATAAATCATAAAAATCATGGTTTAGGTAGTTTACCCTAACCCCAATAGTGGACATATTACGCTGCTGCAATCGCAGGCTGATGATAATCCTGTGTCCGTTTCCATTTTGAGTGCTACAGGTGTGATAGTTTACACTGGTAAGTTGCAATTCAGTGGCAATAAAGCCAAAGTAGATATCGACCGTTTGCCGACGAGGATATATCTGCTTCATACCATCGACGATAAAGGGCGGAATTATACAATTAAATTCACATTAGTTCATCCATAGCAATAACTTAGATCCTGCCCTTTTAAAGGGGCAGGATTATTTATTTTAAAAAAGTAAGCATGAAAAATGTTTTTCTTCTATTGTTGCTCCTTAGTAGCGGTGCTTCGGTCAATGCACAAATTAATTTGCTTTATAACGGCAGTTTCGAGCAGCATAGTAGCTGCCCTGACAACTTTGATCATATTCGTTACGCTAATTATTGGGATGCTATTGACACCGGTTACATATGGGGAGATTCAATTTACAACGCACTCGAAGATCAATACCCTGAATATATAAATTTGTGTGGGACAGGGGCGGGCAGTGCCCCGGCCAATGGTTATTTTTACCATTACCCTCGCACCGGTGCAGGCATGATCCAATCGGCCATTTTCAACGACTATGGATATTCATGGACTGGCAAAGACTATTTCAATTATATGCAGGGTAGGCTTATCGCCCACTTGATTGCCGGTAAATCTTATTGCGTCACTTTTTATGTCACTAAGGAGGCAGTTTCGCAGTACTCCATTAATAAAATAGGTGCTTACCTTGATGATGGCACAATTGACACAACACACCGGCCAGCGGCCGTGCAGTCGCAATACACACCACAGATAGTAGATACCAACGTCATTTATGACTCACTGAACTGGACAAAAATACAGGGCAGCTTTATTGCCAACGGCACGGAAAAGTTTATTACCATCGGCATGTTTTTTGACACGGGCAACGTGATACATATTGACAACCATTATTCCACGAGTTTTTATGGCATGTACCTCATCGATGATGTCAGCGTTATAGCCAGTGATACTAAGGCTTTTGCGGGGCGTGATACATTAATAATGCCAGGGGATAGCGTAAAACTAGGCCCTGCGCTTAATGGTGATGGTATGCCCTGCTACTGGTATAAGCAAGGAGTAGCTGCACCCATAGACAGCGGTGGCAATACCTGGGTAAAACCCACCATAACCACCAGCTACATTGTAAAAATGGAGCTTTGTGAAGCGGTAACCTATGACACTGTGAAGGTAAGGGTGTGGCCGGATACAACAACTAATGTCGCAATGGCTCAATGGCTGAATGTCTCAATATACCCGTCTCCGGCAAGTGGGGTGTTGCATGTTGATGGGGTTGGGGGTTGTACAGTGAGAGTTTATGATGTTGTGGGCAGGGAGGTAT
>CANCGR010000576.1 GCA_947377625.1 Gammaproteobacteria bacterium
TATTGAATACCGGTATCCTGAGTTCGGGTGTACCTATTAATATACAGTATGAAGATAATTCCACCTTTGGATTCCAGCAGCAGAATTTCATGGGTGCAAGGTTCGATTATTACATGAACAAACACCTTACACTGGGTGGTACCATGATGCGCCTGAACGAAAGGCCATTTACACAAAAAGTAAATTTCGGGGAAGACCCTATTAAGAATACCGTACTGGGCATTGATGCGAATTACCAGAACGAAGTACCTGCAATAACCAGGGCACTCGATAAATTGCCGATCTATTCTACTACAGCTCCATCGTACATAACAGTTTCGGGTGAAGTTGCGGGTATCTTACCCGGTCACCCGCAGCAGATCAATGCGCTCGATCCGGAAGGGGCAGTATATATAGATGACTTTGAAGGAACCACCAGCAGTTACGATCTGCGTTTCCCGGCCATTTCATGGGCTTTGGCCTCTACGCCTTTCGGTGCAGTCAACAGCAAGGGGCAAACGCTTTTCCCTGAAGCTGCATTAAGCGACAATCTGGACTATGGCAAGAACAGGGCAAGGCTGGCGTGGTACACCATTGAGCCTACGCTGGTTGACCCGGGTAGCGGCACGCCGGACTATGTGAAGAAGGATAGTATGAACTATCACTACATCAGGATGGTTCAGGTGAAGGACGTATTCCCGAACAGGCCGACGGCATCTTTGCAGACAGCATTGAGCACTTTTGACCTTGGGTTTTATCCGAAGGACAGGGGACCTTATAACTACGACGCAGTACACATTGATGACAGCGGTAAGCTCACCAACCCAACAACCCGCTGGGGGGGTATTACGAGAGCAATTGATAATACCGACTTCGAATCATCTAACGTACAGTACATTCAGTTTTGGATGATGGACCCGTTCATCAATAAGAACCCAGCAGGCGGTTCGCTGTATATTGACCTTGGGTCGATATCGGAAGATGTATTGAAGGATTCGAGGATGTCATTTGAGAATGGTATCCCAAGTCCATTTGACCAAAGCAAGCTGGAAACTACAGCCTGGGGTAATGTGCCCCGCTTTGCACAGCAGATCACCCGCGCATTCGATAACGACCCTGCTGCCCGTGCATTGCAGGACGTTGGTTATGATGAACTCAACAACACCCAGGAGAACACGCAATTCAAATCATTCCTGACTGCACTGGGAAACAGGTTGTCAACTTCAAGCGCAGCCTATCTTGCCGCAAGCCATGACCCATCGAATGATGACTACCATTATTACCGTGGCAGTGATTATGATGCCAATGGAACAGGCGTACTGGGGAGGTACAAGAAATTCAACAACCCCGAAGGCAACTCACCCGTTACTGACCCTAATGCAACCTACGCCACATCAGCAACCACCATCCCTGAATCAGAAGACATCAACAGGGACAATACACTGAATGAGTCGGAGAACTATTTCCAGTACCGTATTGACTTCACCCCCGGCAATATGGTAGCGGGCACCAACCACATTATCAGCAAGCTAACGAGTCTGGTGAAATTACCCAATGGCAGCTCCGAAAACGAAAACTGGTACCAGTTCAAGATTCCGGTAAAAAGCTATGATCATGTAGTAGGCGGTATCGCTGATTTCAGGTCTATACGTTTTATAAGAATGTTCATGGCCGGCTGGCAGGATAGTGCGATACTTCGTTTCGCATCGCTGGAACTGGGCCGCAGCCAATGGCGTAATTACAATTACTCACTCACCACGCCCGGTGAGGCACAACCACAGCAAAACGCCAATACAACTGACTTTACCGTAACCTCTGTGAGCATTGAAGAAAATGCATCGAGGACACCAATACCTTATGTAATACCTCCAGGCGTGAACAGGCAGTTGACCTCTACCGGAACGGGACAGTCACTAGCACTCAATGAGCAATCATTGTCGCTGAAAGCCTGTGCGCTGCAAGATGGGGACGCCCGTGGCGTATTTAAGGAAGTCAATGTTGATATGCGTCAATTTAATTTTTTGCGCATGTTTGTTCACGCAGAGAGTCAAGTGGGCCAGATACCGGTGAAGAACGCTGACATTGACGCGTTCATGCGTATTGGTAGTGACTTTACGGATAACTACTATGAATACCGGATGCCGTTGACGATTACTCCTCCGACAGTTTCGGCTTCTAATGTTGATTTGATTTGGCCTGGTTCCAATGAAATTGATATTACATTACAAGACCTGGTGACAGCTAAGAAAACCCGTGATGCCAAGGGCTTCCCGACAACTCTACCTTATTATACTACGGATTCAAAAGGGAACACTATTGTGGTACTTGGTAACCCAAATATTGGTACTGCCAAGAACCTGATGCTGGGATTGCTTAACCCGAAGAAGGACAAGCAGAACCCCGGTGACGACGGAATGGCCAAGTGCGTTGAGGTTTGGTTTGACGAGATGAGGATGGCCGGAACGAACGACCAGTCAGGTTATGCTGCTGCAGGTAAGGTTTCCGTGCAGATGGCTGACCTTGGTGCTGTGAATCTTTCGGGGAGTATGCACACACAGGGCTATGGAAGCATAGACCAGAAAATTGGGCAGCGCTCACAGGACGACTATTACCAGTACAATGCATCGACAACACTAAACATGGGTAAGCTGATGCCGCGCAACTGGGGTGTTACATTGCCTTTGTTTGTAGGCTATACTCAGACCGCTTCTACCCCTAAGTACAATCCGTACAACCTGGACGTGAAGTTAACAGATGCGATGGATGCCCAGCAGAGTGCAGCCAAGGCTGACTCGCTGAGGAAGGCTTCTCAGGACTTTACGTCGATCACCAGCTTTAACCTGACGAATGTGCGCATTAATGGCAATACAGCCGGGGCGGCGAAAAAGATACGGATGCCATGGAGCATAAAGAATTTCGACTTTACTTATTCTTATAATGACCAGATCAAGCATAACCCGTTTGTGGAGTTTGATGATGTGAATACGCAAAAGTTTGGGATGGGGTATGTGTATGCGCTGAAGACAAAGACCATTGAGCCGTTCAAGAAAGTGATCAAGTGGAAATCGAAATGGGTGAACCTGGTGAAGGATTTTAACTTTAATCCGCTGCCTTCTAACTTTTCGGTTCGTAATGACCTTAACCGGCTTTCGCAGGAGACAAGGGTCAGGAATGTTGATGACGGCAGTGCCTACAAATTGCCTTCGACTTTCTACAAAATATTCAACTGGAATAGGGTGTATAACCTGCGCTGGGAGTTGACAAAGTCGCTGTCGCTTGACTATACGGCAACCAATATAGCGAGGATAGACGAGCCATACGGACGTATAAATTCGGCACATAAGAAGGACTCACTTCTGGCTGTGATGGCTACGTTCGGGCACAATACGTCTTTCAACCAAACGTTTAACAGTGCCTATAATGTTCCGCTTGGGAAGTTACCGCTCACGGACTGGATGAACCTCAAGTTGAGTTATTCGGCCAACTATAACTGGGCAGGTGCGGCACCAGTTGCGCGATTACAGGGCAATACGATTGGCAATACCAATACCAAGCAGATAACGGGAGATCTCAACTTCAGCCAGTTATATAATAAGTGGCGGTGGATGCGTGCGCTTACAGCGAAGCCCAAACCAAGGAAGGAAGGTGGTGGCGGAGCTCCTCCGGGTGGCCCACCAGATACCAAGCAGGACAAGGGCCCCGGTGGTGGCTCAGGACCTAAGATACAAGATTTGAAGCGCCTTCCCGGTGCAATTAATACCGGTGGCTTTGTAGATGATGTAGGCACTGGTGCCCCTGGCACAAGTACTATTGGTGGGGGAGCGCCCGGTGGCGGACCTTCGGGTGGCGGCCCTGGTGGCGGAACTGCAGGCGGAGGAAATTCCGGTGGAGGAAATTCCGGTGGAGGTAACTCTGGCGGTGGAAATTCAGGCAATAATTCAGGTGGTGCTCCCGGTAGTGGTGGCGGCCCCGGAAGTGGTCCTGGCGGCGGTTTGTCCGGCGGAGGAACCAAGGGTGGCGGTACACCAGGCGGAGGTCCGGGTATGGGCGGCCCAGGCGGTGGATTGCCAGGTGGCGGTCCGGGTGGCCCAGGTGGCGGCTTGCCAGGCGGAGGTAAAAACGGTGGTGGTAAGAATGGCGGTGGAAGCACCGGTGGCGGTACTACCGGTGGAACATCTGGTGGTGGTAATAATAATGGCGGTGGCAACAATGGCGGTAATAATGGTGGCGGAACAGGTGGTGCCTTTACGAATGTTTTTGAGGGTGTGAATACTGCCGGAATGACCGATGCGCAGCTTGACTCGCTTGTGGATGCCCAGGAGCAGATAGACAAGGCCAAGGCCAAGGCTGAAAAGAAAAAGAAACGTAAGGCGCGCAAGGCTAAGCGCAAGGCCCGCAGGGCAATACTGCCGGAACTGAACCAGGTGGAGATGATTGGCGGTCATGTGCTAACGATGCTGACCCGTGCAACGGTTAACTATACACAGACTGCAGGAACAATTTTGCCGGGTTATATGGATAGCACGCGCTTTATGGGTGTGAATAACTACTCAGCTGCGCCGGGATATAATTTTGTTTATGGTTATCAGCCTAATAAAGCCTGGCTGGAACAGAAGGCCAACGAAGGTAAACTTTCGCGGGATGAGCTGTTCAATGCTCAGTTCCAGCAGACTTATTCGCAGAACCTGAGTGGTACAGCTACATTGGCTCCTTTCAAGGATTTCAGGGTGGATCTTTCGCTAACCAAGACGTTCAGTAAGTCGCACAGTGAGTTGTTCCAGGATACAGGTACCGGTGTGTTCAATCACTTCAATCCGTATGAGAGCGGGTCGTTCAATATCAGCTACATTGCAATTAATACGATCTTCAAGAATACAGGTGTTGGGTCGAGCGTGTATACTCAGTTCATGGCGAACAGGGAGGTGATATCGAAGCGTGTAGGTACGAGCAACCCTTATACCAATGGTATTCCGGACCCGGCTAACCCGCAATTCACGAAGGGGTATACGCAGTTCTCGCAGGATGTACTTGTGCCGTCGTTTATTGCGGCGTACTCGGGCAAGCCTGCTGAATCTCAGGCGCTGGTTGACTATACGCATAACGCGGTGCAGGATAATCCGTTCAAGTACTTTATTCCGTTGCCTAACTGGAAAGTGACGTATAATGGGCTGAGCAAGCTGCCTTTGTTCTCTGGCATTATGAACAATTTCGTGATCAACCATGGCTACACAGGTACTATGTCGATGAACAATTTCAATTCGTCGTTGTTGTTCCAGGATCTTTATGGTTTGGGGTATCCATCGTTCATTGACTCGAATTCTCA
>CANCGR010000577.1 GCA_947377625.1 Gammaproteobacteria bacterium
GCGTGTATTGACAAACAGAATCGTGCTGGGAACAATTCAATATTACATTGGGCAGTTCATTGACAGTTACAGTACTTCGCGTATCTTCAATGGCCTTGCAGTGATTGCTATCCAAATAATTAACGTATATGGTCTTGACGTCGGCCCTTAACCATTTTATCCGAACCGAATTTGAATGTGAACCAAACACGCCTTCAATGGAGTAGTCGCTACCAGCAATGTAGTCGTCAAAGTTCCAATAATATTCTAGCTGATTAGGCTGAGTCCTATATGTTACATATTCATTTTTACAAATAGTAGAATCTATTGGGACAATTCTGACATCGGGTAAATTATGCACATTAGTTGTGTTCGACGTGTAATTCCAGCAGCCAAAGCTATTGGCATATCCCATATGAATCGTTTTGGGGCCTGATGTGTGCCATTTGACCTTCAAGGCACTGTCCATGTACCCCAACCCTCCCGATGTGATTTCATAATCACTTGAGCTTGGCTCCCAAAAATAAGCTGTTTGGCCAGGTAAAGTGGAATAAGAAATTTCGTTTTGCGCACAAGTTGATGAACCAGGTTGACTAGTAAACAACACATTTGGCAGAGGGTTTATAGTCGTTGTTGCAGGCGCACTTATCACAGTGCACCCGCCCGAATTGGTGTAGCTAACTGTAACATTTTTCACCCCGGTTGTTTTCCATTGCAGCCTAACGGAATAGGTCGTATCGCTCATTGGCCCACTGAGAATGCGGTAATCTATAGAGGAATCGCCAGGAATACTCCAGTGATAATTCCTTTTTCCATGTTGCGTAGAGTATGTCACAATATCATTTTGGCACCTCGCTACCGGTGGCGCAGTATCGAACGTTGGGCGGGTAGTATCGCTGCTCAAAATTATTGTTGCGGTATCAGCAAAAGCAGCAATGCAACCATTGCTGTCGGAGTACGAAACAGAAACCTTGGGGTGAGGTGTAAGGGTACCCACCCAAAACACACTAAACGTATTACTGCTTGTGCTAAAGGGAGTAATGATAATATGATCCCGTAGTAGTACACTTTGAACCTGCCAATCATAATCATGCTGGCCTTCGCCTCCCTGTGTAACAAACGTAAGTGTATTGTTTGTGCACGCAAGAATGGTTGATGGTGTGATTGTTGGTACAGGTAAGGGGTGTACCCGCAGGTTGCTAGCCGCCAAAGTCCTGGACGGGCAGTTGGTAATAGGGTCAGAATAAGTAACTGCCAAATACTTCAACCCGGTATCAACCCATTTTAGCTTTACAAAATTGCTGGTCGAACTCGTTGAGCCATCTATTGCTGAAAAGCCAGAACCCCTTATCGTCCAGGTATAGTTTGATTTTCCTGCATCAGTACTGTACATGACCATGTCATTCTTACAAATCCCTGTAGGTGGAGTTAAAGGGGTAAATGACGCAGATGGCAGGGAACTGACAAAAGTTGTATTTGTTGCACGGTTAGGGGAATCTACGCAACCCGAAGTGTAGTAGAATATAGAAACGTTTTTGTATCCAGGTGTGAGCCATTGTATTGCAACCGAATCGCTGGAAGTGTCAAACGATCCTGCAACTACCCTGTAGTCAATATTGGCGATGCCGGGGCAACGCCAGGTATAGTCGGATTGCCTACTTTGAGTCGCGTAAACAATATTCGAGCTTGCGCAAACACTGTCACGTGGAGCAGCAGTAAATGTTACAGAAGGTAATGGGCGTATATTAACCGTGCTCGTCCTTGGCGAAGCGGCATAGCATCCGAATGGGTTTGCGTAATTTACAGATATTGTTTTGTTTCCAGGAGTTTTCCAGGCAACTGTAAATGATGGGCTAACTGTGGAGGTGCTTGCAGTAGTTATAGTGTAGTCGCTATCTGCTACATAAGGGGTAAAACTCCATGTATAATTGGTTTGTGACAGCTGCGTAGTGTACGTAACCAGAGTATAAGCACAGGCTGTTAAACTTGGGCTTGTAGTAATGGTAATACTGGGTAATGCCCTTGTTGTGTCGCGTAGTGTTGCGATATCTGTCCCGCACCTGTTCGTCCAAGTGTAAGTTATCACTGAGATGCCAGCGGAAACACCAGTCACGCGGCCAGATGATGATACCGTTGCTTTTGCGGTGGTACTACTCGACCATGTTCCGCCAGGATACCCGGATGATGTTAGTGTTACGCTGTTACTGTTTCCCAAACAAATGCTCGTAGGGCCACTAATGGATCCGGCTTCAGGCAATGAATCAATAATTACAGTCTTTTGAGCCGTGGCTACGCAAAAAGTGTTGGAACGGGTGTAGCGAATGACTGTTACTCCTCCTCGTGCCCCGGTAACAACTCCCGTAAGTGAATTTACCCTCGCAATCGAAGTGTCCGAGCTTGTCCAAGTACCACCAGAAGAGCCCGAAGTTGTATAGGCAGCAGTAGCAGCCACGCATATTGTGTCCAGCCCGCTTACAGTCCCTGCATTAGGTATCGCGTTAATAGTTATTAATTGCGTGTCTCTCGATGTACCGCAACTGTTGGTAATAACATAGGAAATTATTGCCGTTCCTGCAGCTATCCCATTTACGACGCCAGCAGAAGACACAGATGCCCTACTAGTTGCGCTACTGCTCCATATGCCGCCTGAGTTCCCTGACGCAGTTAGCCCGATAGTGTCCAACATACAAACTGCCCTACGCCCGTTTATTGTACCTGCATATGCTGATGAGTCTATTGTTATTGTTTTTGTTGTAAATGCACTGCCACATGCAGTGGCTATGGTATAGGTTATTACAGCTGACCCGCGGGTAATGCCATAGGCACGGCCAGCTGTGTCTATGGTTGCATTCGCTGGATTCCCCGAGCTCCAGGCCCCCCCTAAAGTTGCACCTGACAAAGAAAGAAGAATGTTGGTGCCGGCACAAATGGACGAGCTGCCTGTGATCGTTCCAGAGTTGGGTGCGCCATTGATTGATTCTGAATAGGTCGCGCTTGCAGACCCACAGCTATTTGAAACTGTGTACGAGATAACAGCTGTACCTGCAGCAACACCGGTTACTATCCCAGCATTAGTTATTGTTGCTTTGCTGGTGTTGCTACTTCGCCATGTTCCCCCAGTGCTGCCGTCAGTCGATAACGTTACAGTTGCTGCTATACAAATTGACGCTGCACCCGAAATTGTACCAGGATTCGGTAATGGGTTTATAGTAACAGCGTGGGTGGAAGTAGAGGTGCCGCAACCATTAGTTATCACATAAGAAATTATTGCCGTACCTGCAGAAACTCCGCTTACAGTACCTGATGTAGAAACAGTTGCCGTGCTAATGGCGTTACTACTCCAGGTTCCGCCTGGCACAGAGGCCGTTAATGCAGTGCCTGCGTTGACACATACAGCAGACGAACCTGTAATTGAGCTGCTAACAGAAAGGATTGTTACATTAACCTGTACAGTGTCTGAGCTGCTTCCACGGCGTGCAATAACAAGGAACACGTCTGTTCCTGAATAGCCTGTAGTGGGTATATAAGTTATCGAAGAAGGGTATATCACAGTTCCTGTTGCCGAAGCGCTATATG
>CANCGR010000578.1 GCA_947377625.1 Gammaproteobacteria bacterium
CAGGAAACGAATGGAGCGCGTCATGAATACGCTGCACATGATGCAGGGGCCACAAGTCTGGTACGGCCGCGACCTCGCCACGCGCACTGATTGGGTCCGCAAGCTGACCGACGTGGAAATTGCCGCGCTCGAATCCGCGGTGGCGCGGCTGGACGCGACCGACATCGATATCGCCGAGATTGGCCCGGAGCATTTCGCCACCTCCGGCCTTGCCGATCTGGTCGCGGAAATCCGCGCCGCCACTTTGCATGGGCGCGGCTTCCTGCTGGTGCGGGGCATTCCGGTCGAACGCTGGAGCGTGCGGCAATGCGCGATTGCCTATTTCGGACTCGGTACGCTGCTGGGCGAGCCGGTGTCGCAGAACGCGATGGGCCATATTCTCGGTCATGTGAAGGATATTGGCGCCGACTATGCGCGCCCCAATCATCGCGGTTACCAGACTGCGGCGCGGCTGCCGTACCATTGCGACTCGTCGGATATCGTCGCCCTGTTATGCCTCAAGCCAGCCAAGGCGGGGGGCAAGTCGAGCATTGTCAGCTCCTGGACCCTGTTCAACGAAATGCTGGCGCGCCATCCCGATCTGCTGCCCGAATTGCTCAACCCGGTCTATCGCGACCGGCGTGGCGAAGTGCCGGATGGGGCGGAGCCCTGGTACGCGGTGCCGGTGTTCAACCCGACCGTCGATGGCGGGCTGGTGGCGACCTATGTGCGCAGCGCGATGACCAAGGCGCAGCGCTTTGACGAGGTTCCGCGTCTGACGCCGCAGCTTATCGCCGCCTGCGATGCGCTCGACAGATTGGCGGAAGACCCGGCGATCCATCTCGACATGGATTTCCGCCCGGGCGACATGCAGTTCGTCAGCAATCACTGGATCATGCATTCGCGCACCGCGTACGAGGATTTCCCCGAACCGGAAAACCGCCGGCATTTGTTCCGACTGTGGCTGGCCTGCAGCGATGGTCCGCTGCTGCCGGAGGTCTATACGCGGGCCTGGCAAGGCGCGACCGCGCATGGCCGGCCGGCCGGCATCCGCGTCGCCGGGGTGCCGCTTTCGGCGCCGCTCGACGCCGGTTGGGAATAACCATTCATAGTGAAACGAGGACGCCATGAAGCTCGGCCTGTCGATCGGCTATTCCAAAGCCCATCTCGATATTCCCATCAAGCTCATCCAACGCGCCGAGGAACTTGGCTATGACAGCGTGTGGACGGCCGAGGCCTATGGCTCGGACGCGGTGACGCCGCTGGCCTATATCGCGGCGCTGACCAAGCGGATCCGGCTCGGCACCGGGATCATGCAGCTGGCCGGGCGGACGGCGGCCAATGCGGCGATGTGCGCGGGCACCGTCGATGCCCTCGCCGGCGGCGGGCGGTTCATTGCCGGCATCGGGGTGTCCGGCCCGCAGATTGTTGAAGGCTGGTATGGCGAGCCCTGGGGCAAGCCCTATTACCGGATGCGCGATTATGTTGCGATCATGCGCAAGATTTTCGCCCGCCAGGAACCGGTGACGCATGCCGGGAAGGAAATCAGCCTGCCCTATACCGGGCCCGGTGCGATGGGGGTGGGCAAGCCGCTGAAATCCATTCTGCACATGAACCCTGACATCCCAATTTATCTCGCGACCGGCAACGAAGCGACGGTGAAGCTGACGGCCGAGATCGCCGATGGCTGGCTGCCGATGGGGTTCTTCCCGGGGTCATTGGATTTCTACAAGCCGTGGCTGGAAGAAGGCTTCCGCCGCGCCGGCAACGGCAAAAGCCTGAAGGATCTGGCGATCCAGGCCTCGGTCCATGTCGAAGTCGCCGACGATGTGAAGGCGGCGTTGGCGAAACTCAAACCCGAGGTCGCGCTTTATGTCGGCGGCATGGGCCACAAGGACAAGAATTTCCACAAGGACATCATGGTGCGGATGGGCTACGGCGATGCCGCCGATCGCATCCAGGAACTTTACCTCGCCCACCGCAAGGAAGAGGCCATCGCCGCAGTGCCGGATGAATGGGTCGATCTCAAGGCGCTCGTCGGCCCGGTTGCGCGCATTCGCGAACGGTTCCGCGCGTGGGAGGATAGCGGCGCGGACAGCCTGACCGTGCGGTCCCGCCAGCCCGACGCGATCGAGGTGATGGCGGAAGCCGCCCGCTTGAACTAGCCAGGCACGTACCAGGCCGGCACGCGTTTTGCGCGGAACGCCGAGGTGCCTTCCAGGCCCTCGGCGGAACTGCGCTGCATCCAGCCTTCGTGGGACAGCATGTCGATCTGGCGGTCATCGAGGGTCAGACCGTTGGCCGCGAGAATCGATTGTTTGGTGACCGCGACCGCGCCCGGCGCGCTGAGGAAAATCGCGTCGAGCACTTCGGCCAAGCGCGCCTCGATGGCCGTTTCGGTCACGACCTCATGCACCAGGCCCATGCGTAGTGCCTCGGCGGCGTCGAAACGTTCGCCGGTGATGGCGTAGCGCCTTGCCTGGCGCAGGCCAATCGCGTTGATCATGTGGGTGCTGATCGGCGACGGGGTGACGCCGACGCGGACCTCGGTGATGCCGAACACGGCCGCCGGCGTGGCGAGCGCGACGTCAACGCAGCAGACAATCCCGCAGCCACCGCCAAAGCAGGCACCTTGGATGACAGCGATGGTGGGCTTGGGAAACTCATTCAACCTTGCCATCGCGACCGTGGTGGCGCGCGAAGCAGCGAAGGCGGCTTCCGGCGCGGCCTTCGCGGTCTCGCCCAACCAGTTGATATCTGCCCCGGCCTGGAAATGTTTCCCGGCCCCGCGGATCACCACCACCCGCACCGCCGGATCGGCGGCCAACCGGGCGAGGCCTGCGGTCAATCCAGCCAGCATCGCTGCATTATAGGCGTTGCCAAGCGCCGGGCGGTTGAGGGTGACGGTGGCGACGCCGCGTGGGTCGATGGCCAAAAGAACTTCGCTCATGAGGCGATCTTTGCCGGATCGGCGTTGGCGCCGCAGACCAGCACGCCGACGCGAGCACCGGGCGGCGGGGTCCAGGCGCCGGAGAGCAATGCCGACAACGCGGTCGCCCCGCCGGGCTCGGCGATCAGGCGCATCCGGTCCCACAGCAGGCGCTGGGCGGCGATGATCGCCTCGTCGGTGACCAGCACGGCTTCGGAGACGTAGCGCTGGGCGATCGGGAACATCAGCGCGCCGGCTTCCCGGGCGCCGAGCGAATCGGCGGCGACGCCCCCGACCGGCCCCACCACCGGATGCCCGGCCGCGAGCGCGCCGTGCAAGGTCGGACAGCCAAACGGTTCGACGCTGATCACCTTGACCCGGCCGGCGAGCCAGGCCGCCATGCCGCCAATCAACCCGCCGCCACCGGTTGCCACCAGGACATGGGTCATGTCCGGATCCGCGGCCTCGAACTCGAGCGCCGTGGTGCCCTGCCCGGCCAGCACATCCGGGTGATCATAGGCGTGCACCACCAGCGCGCCCGTCGCGGCGGCCCTGATCTGGCTCGCGGCGAAGGCGTCGGCAGAGGCGGCCCCGGT
>CANCGR010000579.1 GCA_947377625.1 Gammaproteobacteria bacterium
CCAAGTGCAGTCCAGACGTTCCTCCAGTGCTGTGTTTCCACAATTGCACCAGCGGCGGCCTGGTGGACTTTACAGGGTTGATTGTAGCGGGAAGCCTTATCTGTATTGGCTTGGCGCTATTCGCTTCCATACTTGGTTTCAAATGCAACCCCCATTTTTTGTAAAAGCGGTGTAGGCAATAGACCGCCTGCACAAACGATGACTGCATCATTGCGATAGGGTTGTGCCTTGCCGTTTACTTCAATCAACACATGATTTGCATGGATCTCACTCACTTTGGAGTTAAGCATGACGCGTAGCTTGCCTGTGGCTACTTGTTGTTCAAGAAGCAGTCGATTCTTTTGTTTTACCCGAGAAAATGCGGCACTACGGTAAGACAGAATGACTTCTGTATCTGGTTGATCTGCAAGACTGATTGCGGCTTCTAGCGCACTGTCACCACCTCCAACCACTAAGACAGAAAGTCCTTTGTATTGTGCTGGATCAATTAGTCGGTAGGTTACTTTCGAGGTTTCCTCGCCAGGTACTTCAAGTTTACGAGGCGTACCGCGCCTCCCCATAGTAAGAAGTACCGAACGCGTGCTGTAACTACCACGATTCGTGCGGACAACAAATCGGTCATCTATAGATTCAATGGACTCCATTTGCTCTCGAAATGAGATGTTCAAACCAGTTTTTTTGACCACATCCAACCAAAAGTCTAATAGAGTTTCTTTTTGGACTTCGGTGAATTTGACTGTGCCAATTAGGTCCAATTCAAAAGGTGCGGTCATCGCAATTTTTTGACGGGGATAGTGATAAACCGATCCACCAAGTGAATCCTCTTGTTCGATGAGTTTGTAGCGTAACTTGTGATGAATCGATGAAAGTCCAGAGGATAAACCTGCGGGGCCACAGCCAACAATGACTACATCGTAGTCAAAGTGCACGCTGCCACCGCGTTGCTTTTGGATTGAACGGATAGCTTGCCGACCTTGCTCGGCAGCTTTGCGAATCAGCCCCATGCCGCCTAGCTCTCCTGCGATAAAAATGCCTGGGACATTGGACTCAAATTGAGGGGTTACGTTGGGGATGTCGACGCCACGTTTTTCGGTGCCAAATACCAATTTAATAGCGTCTACAGGACAGGCAGCCAAACAGGCGCCATGACCAATACAGGCCGATGCATTTTTTAGTACAGCTTTGCCATTGATGATTCCCAGCGCCTCCTCTGGACACGCGGCCACGCATGATCCTGAGCCAAAGCAACGCGTTGGGTTGATGATGGGATGTAGTGATGCGGGCTCGTTTAGTCCAGCTTGAGTTGCTTCCTTTAACTCGGTGGAGTTGGCATCGTGAATTCTGCGTTGACGTTTAGCATAGAGAAATACGATTAAAAAAATGATACCAACATAGAGGTAGATGTAGTTCATGTCCAGTGATACTTCTTCGAATCAAGGCTTGACCAGATCTTTGATCGCAAGCTGAATGCCTGATGTCCCTACAGTGATAGCAGCTGTTTGCCCCGAGAGATCGCCCGGCTGAGGCGTTGCAAGCCCACTTTTACTGACTCTTGCACCCACAATGACTTTGCCAGCGCCAGAGATTTTTGCCGCTGGTGACATTGCTGTGCTGTCATCTAGTGCAAAATTGAAAGGTAAATCTTTGACTTGCTTTTTAATAATGGCAAGAGGCATTCGGGAGCCTTCTGCCGCTCTTGCAAAGATGAAAACAGTGTCTTCAGGCTTAACTAGTTTTTGCAAGCTGGCTGGAATAGAAACTGTGCCTGCGACAGAGCCGGCTGCACCAAGAGTTGCGCCTGTGCTGATTTCAGATTTTTTTGTTAATGCGGGCAAACCAGCTAACTCGCGCGCCTCGGCAAGGCTAGGTTCGACTTGCTTCACTAGGTCGTTATCAGCAGGGCCAAATTGAGTCACTTTCGCCCAGTATTTCACAGCAGCAGGGTAGTCTTTGCGTGTGAATGCATTCGTACCAGCCAAGGATAGAGCCTTCAGATTTTTTGGATCAATCTTCAGTGCACGTTCCACCCATTTCATAGGCTCGCCACTTAAGTTTTTATCGTTTTTAACCGCCAGTGAATCAGCATAGTCGGCAAGGAGCGTCGCATCATTTTTTCGTAAGGCGATGGCCTTTTCATAGGCGGTGAGTGCTTCTGGATGTCTTCCTAGAACACTATAAGAACGAGCGAGCATCGCCCAGCCTTCAGCATCACTTGGTTGTTCTTTGAGTCGGATTGCCAATCGATCGGTCATTGCGGCGATTTGATCGAAGTTCGTAGCATGTGGCGATCCAGCCGTTGGGTTGGCGTTTGAATTGATTTCGCCAGCGCCAGCACCTAGGCCTATCTGGGATGGTGTGCCCGTCCACCAGTAGCCAGCGGCGGCAATGGCGACAATGCCAATACCAATACCGCCAAGTAGGCGATAAGAAGGTTTTTTAGGGGTTGAAGATACCGTTGCCGTCTCAGTATCAGGTGCTGCTGGGTTGTCGGCTGCACGATGCATCGTGCCAACGTCCAGCATGACCGCATCAAGCAGGCGTCGCTCCAAAGCGGACTTACTTTCTTCGTAATGCGCGAGAGGAAGGGCGCCGCCATCATGCAGATCTTTAAGCTGAGCGAGTTGGCTTTTGAGGGTGTAAATTGTGTCAGTCATAGTAGCCTTGGGTGAGTTTTTAATTAAAAGGTACGTGTTGATGAATCGGGGTCTTCTGTGAACTCCATTTCTTCAGGCTCGAAGTTTTCTGCTGGCATACGGTTTCGGCGACGCAGCACAAAAACAAGTACGCCAAAGCCTGTAAGCAACAAAATAAGCGGACCCATCCAAAGTACAAAAGTGCTATTTTTAAGTGGAGGGCGATACAAAATGAAGTCGCCGTAACGGGCAGTCATGTAATTAAGGATTTGTTCATTGCTTTGCCCACTCTTAAGCATGCTTCTGACTTGATCTCGTAAATCAATCGCTAGTCCAGCATGGGAGTCAGCGATCGTTTGGTTTTGACATACCAAGCAGCGTAGCTCAGAAGTAATGCTCAGCATCCTTGCTTCTAGCGCAGGGTCTTCTGAGGCGGGGAGTGCTTCTTTTGCATGAGTAAAAATAGCGAGTAACGCTAGACATAAAGTAAATGCGAATTTAAGCATTGAGTTGCCTCACTAATGGCTCTATGCGAGTGCGAATGACATCTGGTGTCAATGGCCCAATGTGTTTAAAGCGAACGATGCCCTGCTTGTCCATAATGAATGTTTCAGGGACGCCGTACACCCCCCAATCAATGCCGACACGACCATCTTGGTCGAAAAGAGAGCTGTCGTATGGGTTGCCGAAGTTAGACAGCCATTTCAAGCCTGCTATACGTTCATCTTTATAGTCCAGCCCATAGATAGGTAGCATTTTTTGCTTTGAAAATTCAAGCAACAATGGGTGTTCTTGTCTGCAAGCCACGCACCAAGATGCCCAGACGTTGAGCATCCATACCTTTCCGAGCAAGTCATCGCGTCGAATAATTTTATTGTTGTCTTCAAGTTTTGTTAGCGAAAAATTTGGAGAGGCTTTGTTAATAAGTGGTGACGGCACTTCTTTTGGGTCGAGCTTGAGTCCTACAGCTAGGAAGAAAACTAAACCAATAAACAAACCTAGTGGCAGCAAAAACCGCAGGTGTTTCATTATGAAATTCCTCTTGTGCTTATAGTTTTTCTTGCCAGTGGCGATTGGTTTTTACGGCGATAGCGACGATCTGTTACTGCGAGTAACCCGCCTAGAGCCATTAACAAGCACCCACCCCAAATCCAATCAATAAAAGGTTTGACATAAATACGGACGATCCATGCACCAGAATTAACGGGCTCACCCAAAGAGACGTATAGATCCCTTGTAATACCAACATCTATGGCAGCTTCCGTCATAGGGTTTTGTTGGATACGGTAGATTCGTTTTTCTGGATGCATGTTGGCAAAGTTGCGTCCGTTGTACGTGACGGCAATCTGCCCTTGAATGGCATCGTAGTTAGGACCTTTTAACTCCCGAGTTCCCAAAAACTTAAAGGTATAACCCTGCACGGTGGTGGTGTCACCTATATTCATTTGGACATCACGTTCAACTTCGTAGGTTTTGACCATCGTGACGCCGAAACAAAAAACAGCAACACCAATATGGGCAAGCATCATTCCAGCAAGGGCTAATGGAATCTGCTTTAAGCGGTGCAGCACTTCGCGCCATGATTCTTGACGTGGATGTATGTGCTCCCATAGATCTGTTGCGACAGAGGAAACGATCCAAAAAACCATGAGCAATCCAAATGTCGTGGCGAGATGTATTTCGCCAGCCATCCAACCAGTCGCGAGTGTGGCAACCAAAGCTACGCCGAGCGCCCAGCGTAATCGGCGTGCGATATCAGGCAGCTCCGCTTCGCGCCAACGCGTGAGTGGTCCCACACCCATAAGAAAGAGTGCTGGCGCCATAAGAGGCATAAACACCGTATCAAAGTAGGGCGGCCCTACAGAAATCTTCCCCATACCCAGTGCGTCAAGCAGCAATGGATAAAGTGTGCCGAGTAAAACGGCAGCAGCAGCAACTATGAACACCACATTATTGATTAAAAGCATGGTTTCTTTTGACAATAACGCAAACCGCGCACCTAAGCCGACTGTGGGGGCTCGCCACGCATACAGAACGAGAGAGGTGCCAATCACAATTGTCAGAAAGGCAAGGATGAATAGGCCACGCTTGGGGTCAGTGGCGAATGCATGCACCGAGGATAGAACGCCAGAGCGTACTAAGAAGGTGCCAAGTAATGAAAGAGAGAACGCAGTGATAGCCAGTAAGACAGTCCAAGATTTGAAGCTGCCTCTTTTTTCTGTGACCGCCAGTGAGTGAATTAATGCCGTGCCAACCAGCCACGGCATAAAGGAGGCATTTTCAACAGGATCCCAAAACCACCACCCCCCCCAGCCTAATTCGTAGTAGGCCCATGAGCTACCAAGTGCGATGCCAATCGTTAAGAACATCCATGCGACTGTTGTCCAAGGACGTGTCCAACGTGCCCAAGTAGCATCTAAGTTTCCGCCAATGAGCGCAGCAATAGCAAAGGCAAAAGCCACAGAAAATCCAACATAACCCATATAAAGCAAAGGCGGATGAAAAACCATGCCAGGGTCTTGTAAAAGCGGATTTAAATCTCGACCATCTAAGGGAGCAGGGAATAGCCTGTCAAACGGGTTAGACGTGAGTAGCATGAACAAAAGGAATCCCACGCTCACAAGGCCCATGACAGACAGAATGCGAGCCAAGACGGGTAGGGGTAAATGGCGGCTAAACCGTGCAACCGCGACCATCCATGAGCAGAGCATGAGTACCCAAAGAAGTAGCGATCCTTCATGTCCACCCCAAACACCAGCAATACGATACTGCAAGGGTAGTGCTGTATTGGAGTTAGATGCTACATAAAGAACGGAAAAGTCAAGTTTGATGAATGATATGACTAAGCATGCAAACGCCAAAACAACTAGCGCAAACAAAATGTTGGTTAAAGGACGGGCTAACGTCATCCAGTCAGCACGGTCTTTTGTGGCACCCGTCATAGGTATAACGCCTAAAGCAGTCGCAATTCCTAAGGCTAACCAAAGTAAAAAATGTCCAATTTCAGGAATCATTATCTTTTCTCCATCAGCACGGACGCTGCTGTTTTTGCATTTGTTTTTGATGCGTTTTTGAGTGCCTCTGCGGCCTCAGGGGGCATGTAGTTTTCGTCATGCTTAGCCAACACTTCTTTGGCTTCAAACACGCCATTGCGAAGCTGACCCTGCGCCACAACGCCTTTGCCTTCTTTGAAAAGATCAGGAAGGATCCCCGAGTACTGCACGGCGACGGTTTTTACGGTATCAGTGACGATAAAGTTCACGGTTAG
>CANCGR010000580.1 GCA_947377625.1 Gammaproteobacteria bacterium
ATGCTTGATACGTTATAGCCGGTAGAACTTGACGCTACAGTACCTGTAAGCGTAGTAGTACCGCCCACACATAGTTTTGTAGGGCTTGATGTAGCATAAGCCAACATTGATGTACCACTCACGTTAACTGTTTTGGTAGCAGTAGCCACACAACCCAGCGCACTTGTACCTGTAATAGTATAAGTAGTAGTAATTGTTGGAGTAGCCGTAGGCGAAGCACTTACTGTAGAGCTTAGGCCTGAAGCCGGAGTCCATGAGTATGTCGTTGCACCTGAAGCTGTTACCACAATGCCTGCACCCGCGCAAGACGCAGCTACTGTAGGCGTGAAGGAAAGCGAAGGTGTTGCATTGATAGTGATGTTACGGGTAACATAGCAACCGCTCACATCGTAAGTGATAGTAGCTGAGCCACCTGCAACACCAGTGATAACACCGGTAGTTGGGTTAACAGTAGCAATACCTGGCGCACTGCTGGTCCATGTACCACCGCTGGTCACACAGCTCCATGTTGTATTCTGGCCACCGCAGATAGTGGTAACACCACCTGTAATTGAAGCCGGAGTAGTATTGGTAACAGTAAGGGTAGCACTATTGCTACAGCCTGAAGTTGTACCGGTTACTGTGTAAACAGTAGTTACTGTAGGGCTGGCGTTAACCGTAGCGCCTGTTGTAACGTCAAGGCCGGCAGTAGGCAACCAGCTATAGGTAGTAGCGCCTGATGCTGTAGCGTTTAAAGCTGAGCCGGTGCTGCAATAGGTGCCGGATGATGGTGTAACACTGATAGTGAAACCACCCGAAACGTTAGTCAGTGCATAGGTTGCGAAACCACCACAAACAGGGTTATTATAAGTAATAGTATAAGAACCAGCAGCAACGCCTGTAACCAGGCCGCTTGAGTTTACAACACCTAACGTAGTATCACTGCTGCTCCATATACCACCAGAACCTGATTCTGTAAGCACCATAGTACCTGGTAAACACAATGTAGATGATGGGCCTGAAATACCCGCAGTAGCAATGTTATAAGTAATAGTATCTAAAGCTGTATTGGTACAACCTGAAGTATCGGTAGCAGTAACGGTGTAAACAGTAGTTACAGTAGGCGATGCACTCACACTAGTACCTGTAGCTACACTCAGGCCAGCTGATGGAGCCCATGAATAGCTGGTAGCCGTACCTGATGCTGTGATGCCAACAGGCGAACTTGAGCTACAGTAAATAGCCGATGAAGGGCTTAAAGTAACTGTAGGGAAAGTGATAGTTTTAGTTGCAGTACCCTGGCAGCCGTTAGTATCAATACCTGTTACAGTATAAGTAGTAACAACTGTTGGAGTAGGTGTAACTGTAGCCAATACAGTGCTTGATAAACCTGAAGCAGGAGACCATGAATAGGTAGTAGCGCCTGCAGCAGTCATTGGGGTGCCTGAGCACACTATTGACGGGCTGATGGTTATTGTAGGCGGAGTGAATGTATTAACTGTAGTTGTGAATGAACCGTTACAACCTGAAGCAGGGTCAGTAGCCGTAACTGTATAGGTAGTTGTAGCAGAAACAGTAGCAGTAGTCACTGCAGCAGCCGTTGAGGTTACGCCGGTTGACGGAGCCCATGAGTAGGTTGCTGAAGGCAAGCTTGGTGCAAACCTGTAAGCCTCAGGAGTTGTTACAGTTACTACAGCACCGTTGTAAGTGCTTGCAGTAGTAGCAATAGTACCAGCGGCATTCTGTATACCTACAGTACTGTTATAAGCAGTTGTACCATTAGCCATAGCCGTAATCATTACATCAATAGCATTAGATGTTTCATTAAGTATGATCTGGCCTGTATTTGTACCGCCACCGCTATAGTTGCCTATGCCGTTGTAATAGATAACGAACTTACGGTTAGGGGCAGTGCCCGTTACACCGTAGGTACAGCTACCAGCACCTGTAGAACCGAAACCTGCAGTAGCAAGGTCATGCATCAGTAGGGAGATACATGCAGTAGGCGCAGTAGTACTTGCGAACGCATAGTTGGTAAGGTTGGCGCTTGTAAAATTGGTAAAGCTTACCCAGCCGTTGGTACAGATGCCTATCTGAGTATAATTTACGCCGTAGAAGTTAAAAGTAAATGGCAATGTAATAGCACCGCTATTAGCATCATCACCTGCTACTGAACCAGAAGAAGTAAATGAAGCTAATGAATAAGTAGTACTAGCAACAGTATAACTAGATGGGCTTGAAGCAATACCAGCAGTAAGAGTTGTTGTGTTGCCTGGGCAAACTGTTGTTGGTGCCGCTGTTGCATAAGGGATTACAGCGGTAGAACCGAAAGTAACCACCTTAGTACCTGTAGCCACACAACCAGCTGCACTTGTACCAGTTATAGTATAAGTAGTAGTAGAACCAGGGTTTGCAGTAACTGCAGTACCCGCCGTAGCACTAAGGCCAGTTGAAGGTGCCCATGTATAACTTGCGGCACCCGATGCTGTAACCACAACACCTACGCCACCACATGCATAAGCCGATGTAGGCGTAAACGTAAGGGTTGGGGTAGCATTAACTGTAATTGACTTGGTTACATAACAACCGCTCACATCGTAAGTGATGGTAGCTGTGCCAGCGGTAACACCAGTAACCACGCCTGTTGACGGGTTAACAGTTGCAACGCCTGGCGCACTGCTGCTCCAGGAACCGCTGGCGGTAGCACATGCAAAGGTTGTATTAGAACCCTGGCACACCGCAGTTGCGCCGGTAATAGCGGCTGGCGTAGTATTAGTAATAGTAACAGTTGTAGTGTTAGTACAGCTACCTGTTGTACCAACCACTGTATAAGTGGTAGTTACGGTAGGGCTGGCGCTAACAGTAGCACCAGTTGCAGCACTAAGGCTTACAGATGGCGACCATGAGTAAGTAGTACCGCCAGATGCAGTCATTGAAAATGCGCTGCCTGTGCTGCAATAAGTACCTGATGATGGAGTAACACTAACTGTAAAGCCACCTGGCAATACAGTAATGCCATAAGTAATATAACCGCAGGTAGTGTTATTGTAAGTAATAGTTGCTGTACCGCTGGCAACACCCGTAACTACACCTATCGAACTTACGGTAGCTACAGTAGTATCAGAACTTTGCCAGTTGCCGCCAGTACCATCGGTTGTTAACGCCAGAGTACCCGGAAGGCATATTGTGCTGGAACCACCCGCACCTGTAATGGTTGTAGGTGTTATGTTGTAATTAACAACTGCTGTAGCTGGGCCGGCACAACCTGAAGCATCAGTACCAATAACGGTATATGTGGTAGTAGCCTTAGGCGATGCGTTTACGCTGGCACCAGTAGTTGCACTTAAACCTGCTGCTGGCGACCATGAGTAAGAAACAGATGTACCAGAAGCAGTAAGCCCAACAGCAGAACCTGCACTACAGAAAATAGCAGATGACGGTGTAACGGTTATTGTAGGGAATGACAGCACTTTTGTAGCTGTACCCGTACAGCCATGAGCATCAGTACCGGTTGCAGTGTACGTAACCGCAGTATAAGCAGTAGGCGTTACAGTAGCCCCTACAGTTGTAGCCAGGCCGGTAGATGGAGACCATGAATAAGTAACTGCACCAGAAGCTGTCATAGGCGTACCTACGCAAACTGTAGAAGGAGCAATGCTTATTGTTGGGCTAGTGTAGTTATAAATTGTTTTGCTGTAAGTGCCAAAACAACCTGAAGCCGGGTCAGTTATGGTAACAGTATAGGTTTGTGTTCCTGATACTGTAGCGGTAACCGGTGTACCGGTAGTTGCTGAAGTTGTAGAGCCAGCCCAGGTATAAGTAGCACTTGGGAAGCTCGGCACAAAGCGCCATGCTTCAGGGGTAGATACACTCCAAACAGCACCATTTTTACCGCTCACTGTGGTAGCAAGGGCACCGGCAGCATTTTGAATACCACAGGTACTGTTATAAGAAGTAGTTCCGTTTGATACTGCCGTAAGCATTACATCAATGATGTTTGATGATTCATAAAGGATTATCTGGCCAGTGTTGGTATTACCACCACTATAGTTACCAACTCCATTGTAGTAAATGATAAACTTCCTGTTAGGCGCAGTGCCGGTAGTACCATAAGTTATGCTACCCGCACCTGTTGTACCAAAGCCTGAAGTAGCTAAGTCATGCATTACAAAGCCAATCATTGCCCCGTATGCCGATGTAGATGCTAAAGCGTAGTTGGTAAGGCTGGTTGCCGCACTCGTAAAGCTCACCCAACCGTTGGTACATATGTTGATAGAAGTATAGTTAGTACCATAAAAATTGAACGTAAATGGTAAAGTAACAGCACCGCTATTTGCGTCATCACCAGCTACACTGCCTGATGAAGTAAAGCTTGCCAATGAATAGGTAGTACTACTTACTGAATAGGCAGTTGAGCTGCTCGCTGGCTGCCCGGTAAGCACATCTGTTCCCCCAGGGCAAGCAGTATCAGAAGCGGCTGAAATATATGCTGCCATATAGGTAGAACCTACATTTACTGATTTTGTACCGGTGTTCACGCAACCGTTAGCATCAGTACCCGTAATAGTATAAGTTGTTGCAGAACCGGGGTTAGCGGTTACAGTTGCACCAGTTGCTGCACTGAGGCCGGTTGCAGGTGTCCAGCTATATGTTGCTGCACCAGATGCCGTAACTACAACTCCGATACCACCACAAGCCAAAGCTGTAGATGGGGTAAAGGAAAGCGTAGGCAATGCATTAACCGTGATACCACGGGTTACGTAGCAACCAGTTGCGGTAACAGTATAAGTGATTGTTGCTGTACCTACAGTCACCGGAGTAATAATACCTGTAGAAGGATCAATTGTGGCTACGCCAGGGGCGCTGCTGCTCCATGTACCACCACCTGTTGCACAGGCATAAGTGCGGGTAGAACCCATACATACTGTATTGGTGCCTGTTATTGCTGCAGGGGTATTATTAGTAAGCGTAACTGTTGCCACAGCATGGCAACCTGTTGAGCTATTGGTACCAAACACGGCGTATGAAGCTGTAGCCGATGGGCTGGCATTCGTTGACGCTGTAGAAGTAGAAGAAAGCCCTGATGGGGTTCCGCCACCTATATCGGTCCATAACCAAAGGTCGGCAGCACCGCCAGAAGCTGAAGCCGTAAGTGTTGTTGCACCAGCTGAGGTACAATATGTTGGGGAAGAAGGGCTAACACTTAAAGTGAATCCACCGGTAGCCACCCTTAACCTGATGGAGTCAATGCCGCACACTGATGTATAATATACAGTGACGCCACCAATACCGCCTGAAGTATAAAGGCTTCCTCCTGCATCAATTGTAGCAATTGAAGGGTCGGAAGTACTCCATGTTCCCCCGTTACCGCCTTCGAGCATTTGCGCGAAACCCGGATAGCACACTACTGTATCGGAAGCAACGTAAGGTGCAATACCAGTTAATGGGATTATCTTGGTAATTACAGAGGTTGCAGTTTTGCTACATCCTGTACTTGCGTCTGTGCCAGTTACTGTATATGTTGTTGTTGTAGTGGTAGGCGTGGAGTTAACCGAAGCGCCGGTTGACGCACTAAGTGTTGAAGACGGCGACCAACTGTAAGAGGTACTTGTACCGGAGGCAGTAATATTTACCGGGCTGCCTGTTGGGCAGTAATTAGCTGCTGTTGGGCTTACACTAACTGTCGGTAAAATATTTACCGTTTTAGTAGTAGTGCCTATACATCCGGCTGCACTGGTACCGGTAATTGTATACGTGGTTGCCACTGTAGGGCTGGATGTAACAGTTGCCCCTACCGTAGCACTCAGGCTTGTAGAAGGAGACCAGCTATAAGTAGATGCACCAGAAGCAGTCATCGGTATACCAAAACAACCATTAGTAGGAGTTACGGCAATTGTAGGATTAGTTAAAACAGTAAGTAGCTGGGTACCTGTATAACTACAACCATTAGCTGTAACTGTAGCAGTATATGTTGTAGTACTACCTGGTGTAGCCACCGGAGTGCTCGTTGTGCTGCTGCTAAGTGAAGCTGATGGCGACCAGGAATATGTTGGCGTCGCAGATACCGGCGTGAACCTCCACCCTTCAGGCGTTGTTACACTATACATAGTGCCCGAACGGCCCGGTGCATTATACCCGTTTGTACCGCCAATATTCTGTATACCACAAACTTTCACATAAGTGTTGGTACTTGTCGTATTACTTACATGAACCTCAACCACATTCGTAGCTTCATATAAGCATATCTGGCCTGTATTTGATCCCGTACCCGTGAAATCTCCATAGGCATTCCAATCAATCACAAAAACACGATTAGGTGCGGTGCCAACAGTTCCATATTTCAATGTACCGCTACCAACGTTCATGTCATGCAGAAACGCCGATATCATGCCAGATGGCCGTGCAGTATTAGGGAGGGTAGTGGCAGCATAACCTGTAGTACTTGCAGTACCGAAGTTAACCCAACCGTTGGTACAAATATTAATGCTTGTATAGCTAGTACCAAAATAGCTGAAGGTAAATGGGATAGTCGTAGTTATATAGCCATCATCAGCAGTTCCGGAAGTAAATGCACTCGCCGTAGTAAAACCGGTAGTAGCATATGAAGTATAAGATATGCTACTTACAAGATATGTTGTCGGAGTTGTAGGGCCAGCGGCTAAAGTAGCTGAGCTGCCAGGGCATACACTCGCACTTGTAACTGAAGTAAGGACGCCATGTACATTCTGTGCCACTGTTGCCACATTGGTACAACCGTTAGAAGCGATACCTGTAACTGTATAAGCGATAGTTGAAGCCGTCACATTCACCGAAGAACCGGTTGTCGCTGACAAAGCTGTAGCTGGTGCCCAGGTGTAACTAGATGCACCTGAAGCGGTAGCTGTATAAGTTGAAGTACAACCGCTGGCAGAAGCTGTCACGGTAGGTTGCTGAGAAGGAGGGCACCATGTGAGCGTAAGGCCGCTTGCTGGTTGTATAGTGGTATTCCTTGTACAGGTAGAGGTATTCGTAGTACCCTGTGTAATAGTAGCCCAACTGGCAACTGTTGATATGATATTGTTGAGTTCGTTATTGGCTAACCCCCTGATACCTACTACGCAGGTACGGGCTGTTGTAGGGGTAGAGTTAGTACCGTATACAACCTGTATGATGTTAGACGTTTCATACAGTTTTATCTGGAAGTTCCAGAGCTCAGTGGCTGCACTTCCACTGAACCTTACGCTTTTGTATTGTACAGTAAACACCCGGTTAGGTGAAGAGCCTGACGTTAGGTAAGTAATGTTGTCCGAGTTGGTATTACTGGACTGGAGGTTACAGCCCGTAGCAGATACAACACCACTATCATTTGTACCCAATGTACCAATTGGGGAATAGTTAGTTGCCGAGGC
>CANCGR010000581.1 GCA_947377625.1 Gammaproteobacteria bacterium
CATATCTCCTTCCAACAAGGGTGCGTTGCATTGCAATACCCACGCTACCGCCGGGGTATCTCATTTCACTTACCCACCCTGCAGATCATCCCCCTGGGCAGAGCGCCCCACGCCCCATCTGACCAACGCAGCGCACTGCCTACCCACACACCAGCGGAAAATCCTTACGTCTGGGCCACTTCACCCCGCCGCCCTTTCAACGGTCCTGACCACCATGCCGCAGCAGCTACCCCTCAGCTGGATGGCATGCGCCACCCACCTTCGGGTCACCAGCTTTCGGCATTCGCACATGCACAGCCGTCCGATACCTCCCGGCAGTGCATTTTTTGCCCACCCTTCACCGGTAGTCATTAACCCCGGCCAACCCGGAGTTTACGGTTTTCAACCCCTAAAAAGGCTCAAAAAAACGTTTTACCGACACTTTCCGACACTTTTACCAAAAAGTAAGCTTCAAAAGAGGGTAGGGGCATGCCAATCAGCTTCTAAAAAGCGTTTTACTGACGCATATTGAAGCATTTTTTGCAAAAAAAAGCAAATACAGCACCATTGTAGATCATCAGCCCCATTAAAAAAACTTTAAAAATGTACTCCCAATAGCCACCCAAGGCCAGCTTTCATTGATTTAAGTACCCAAAAAAAGATATTTCACGAACCAAAATGAACCATTTTGCCCTGAAACCGACTACTGCATTAAAATAAAAAAATGCAGCAAAGCTAGCTGGCTACCACAGGGCCACCCACCCATGCCTGAAAGGAACTACGGCATAAACACGAACCACCCGCACATACCCATCATTTATTCCGTTCCTCCTTGCAGGCCTTGCCCCGCCAGCTGTTAAACGGCTTTCTTTTTTCTTTTTTTCCGTTTTTTCTTTTCTCTTTTGGGTTAATGCTGCGGAGCGAAGGGACGCATAACTTTTAATGCGAACGTATATGTCCCCCATCCTGATCAAGACCTTCAATCCAGCTAATCCGCTCCCAAAACATCATTTTTTCGTACTCTGCAAGGGTGAAAACAGCGGCAGGCCATCGGTCGCACCATGTCCCAATTGCTTTGTGGTTGGTGCACCCACAGTAGAGGAGAAAGAAACCCTGTACTGGTTATCTTACGCACTATGGAAGGGCAAAGCCTTCCATCCTTTGCTCCGGGGTTCCGTCATCCCCTTTATCGTCATCAAAGATTACAGGCACCAGCTACAAGGTGCCCTGGGCAGGGTAGCGCAAGCAGCAGAGCAATTGCCCAAGGTCGTTCAGGTGTTGCGGCAGCTTGATGAAAAAGAGACCCTTGCCCGCCAGCAGCTAAAAGCATTCGGGCAGGTGAGAGAGGTACTATTGAGGAAATTCTTGCAGCTATAACCAGTGAAAAGGGACTTACACCCAGCGTGTAAGCCCCTTTTTAATAAGTGGATGTGACTGATCTATTTGGAGGCCTTGCCACCCATCGAATACAATTCGGAAACAAATACCGCATACTCCCGTGCGGCTTCTGCGTTGTCAAGTTGTTTGAGCGATCCATAATATTCGTTCCATAATTCATTTGGGGACCCGTCTGCAGGGATACAAAAATAATAGGTAACGTTGTGAAGCGCATGAAATATACAAAGTGTTCCTGATGGTTTAGTACTACCTTTTTTCATGAGTGCCTTAAACACACAGGAGCGTGTACTCGTCTGGTAGTTGCCCTTATCAACCAGAGTATAACCGGCCTTCATGTCTAACCCCGACTCAATCTGTATTTTATACCCCTTGGTAAGGTAGTTGTATTCCTCAGCCGTTGTTTGTGCAAGTAATAAATGAGCAGATAAGGACAATGCGCATGTCAATAAAATAAATCTGATTGCTTTCATTATATTCAAAATTTAGGTTTGGTGTGCGACAAAAGTAATAAATCCAAAGTTGATTTTCCCCATTTTTCTTTCCCTAATTCCCTGTTTTTGAAAGCCACGTTCAATACTATCAGCTATTATTGAATGCCATAAAATTGATACGAGTAATTAAGTTTTGTAATTATTGCAATTATTGAAAATAGTTATCTATTTTAGTCCTTTATTCATCTTTTCAATAAATTTCTATGCAACTCCAACCAAACGAACAGGTCATCATCACCTCCGACGACAAAAAAGTTATATTGAGCAATTACCGCCTGTGTTCTACCTTTAAAGAGTGGGGCCACTCCAGTGTTATTTTTATCAATCTGGAAGATATCAGCTCCATACAGTCGGTGTACAAAAGCGTGGTGCTATTTCTGCTACTTGCTGGCATTTGCGGGCTGGGCGGAGCATTTGTATTTTTTACCATGCACGACATGGAGCCGCAAGGCCTAGCCGCTATCGGCATCGGGTTGTTTTTTCTTATCCTTTGGTTCGCAACAAGGAAGCGCATTATCTCCATTCATCCCGATGGAGGCAAACCACTGGAATTTGAAGCTAACAGTATGAAGGAAGCCCAGGTGCTGGACTTCCTCGAACAGGTCCAACTTGCCAAAACCAACAGAATAAATACACTGTACAAAATCTAGCAGTTACCTTTAGCCAATAATTTTACCTGTAATGGGAATCGAAAAGGAAATTTGGTTCAACTACCTGGAAAACCGCAGTCACCCCAATGGGTTTTATCACTTGGTGTATAATGGTGTTCCCGATGACTGGCAGCCGCATCAAAATTTCGATTTTGTGGTGCTTCGAACCAGTGCTTTTTCTGGTGATAGGTTTCCAAAAGGGAATATTTCCAAAACATTCCCAAGGGAGGAATATTGCTTTCCCGAAAGCGATTACGTGGTGTTAGACAAGGAATTACTGGGTGTTTACATGAGTATTGCGGACAAAATGACCACAATTACAGATGCGAAAGGAAGGAACTTCATTGAGTTGATATATTATCCCCCTGAGCCATTGCCAACAGCCAGAGCAAAATGGGATGAATACCTTGATGAATACGAGGAAAGAAGAGGTGAAAATATCGACCCTCGGGAAGTAGCGTTGATTGAGGCTTATGAATTGCTCAAAACAGGTACCGATAAAGAGCGGGCATTGGCCTGCGCGAAAAAATGGGGAGATTTTTTGAGCAACAGGCGAGTAGACCTATCCGGCGACCTTGATTTTGATCTAAATGAAATTTGGCATGTGGCCATCGGGTACAATATTGTGGCAACAGTGTATGCCTGGAACGACGACTTCGACAATGCCGCAATTGTGGACAGCTACTATATCAAATACCCCAATATTTGGGATATACTCGGCGAACACATAAGCGCCTACCTTACCATGCTCATGGCCAAAAAGCAGAAACAATACCTGGAATACCTGTTCCGCGACCCCGCATTCAAAGAATCCTTCTTGCCCCACTTCGAAGCCTATTATTCGTTACTCGTAGACGGCAACTATCCCCTAACCCGCATGATGGAAGTAGTCCCCATCATTAACTCCGTCAATAATTTCCCCAAATACTACCTATAACGCCAACCAGATAAATTGACCAGGCACAATATTACGCAATGGATATACTAAGCGCACCAAAAGAGAATTGAGGCGGTAACCAGAAAGTGCTTTTGAAGAAACAACTATAACTAAAAAAGTAGAATCCTGCTCTTGTGGCAGGATTTTTTAGTTACCATCGTTATGGAAGATAGTAAAAAAATATGGTTTTCGGAAAGAGAAGTTGCCGACACTGAATTAACCAGAGAAGAATTAGTAAATGAAATTAAAAGGGTTACCGAACTAAATGCAACCCCTCTGGATAAAATACTTGAAATTAGGTATCTCGTTAAACATTATTTTGTTGTTCCCGAAACCGAAGAGATTAATTCTATTACTTAGGGTTGTAAACTACGTATAGGTAATAAACGTCTGTGGTAGGCATACGCGAAGCACTACCACCTTTTTTATTTGCACATTTAGGGTGGTCAATGAACCTATCAATCATTCTATCTTCATAATAATCAATATCCTTTTTGTACTTAGACCAGGTTATCACTTCAATTCGGGAATATCCTGCGTGTTGAGCTAGCCTTGCATCCGGATGCTGGCTGGTCTCGCCAATTTTGAAGGTAGAACATTTTTTTACGATCGGGGATATTCTGCTTTCTAAATCTTTAAGTGTTGGCATTTAATAAAGTTTGTTATTCAAAAATAGATAAGTTACACATACCGCTAAGTTTATATGGTATATATTTTATTTGAAAACACGAGTGAGTATAGCCTGAAAATTACATCAAAATGCACGCATACCTAAAAAAAACATCCTATATTTGGGCCTATGTCAAATGTATTCCGCCTCTGCAAGTCCTTGTTATGAGGAGGGTAGTAGCCCAAGCCTGTCTAGCGTTGTAGCCAAACCACATAACACCACTTTGCATCCCACGAGCAGAAGCCCAACTAAGGCTAAAAACGTCAGCTCGCTACAAAAAAGTTTGGAAAATTATACCTCCCAAACAACATCGTCCTTAATATAGTTTGACATGTCCATCAACGGGATAACAAAACCGTTATAGGCTGAATTTTCCGTTTTAGCGTGGAGAACTCCCCTTGTGGTACCTACCGTAAGGAATGCAAGATGAATAGCTAACCTCTTCGGAATGACTATTTTATCCTGCATTCTGAATGATTCCCAGGATTCCGGTCTAAAGGCATAATAGCAGGAAACTTCAATGATTAGAAAAGTTGAATCGTTATGAAGAAAAGCAAATTCGGCACTAAC
>CANCGR010000582.1 GCA_947377625.1 Gammaproteobacteria bacterium
TTTTACGGTTGATGAAAACAGCAGCAGTAATGCCGAAATAGCCATTGACCCTGAAATGCTGGGCAGGGTATTTGAAAACTTGCTGGCAGAGCAAAACCCTGAAACCGGGGAAAGTGCCCGAAATGCTACAGGCTCTTTTTATACACCCCGTGAAATTGTGGAATACATGGTGGAGCAGAGCATTGCTGAGTACCTGAAAACGGCTTTGGATAAAAGTGACAATGAACCAATACCTGAAGCGAACCTGTTTGGTGTAATACCCGGTCAGCAGTTAAAACTGCCAAAGGCTGCAACCAATGCTACTATTGATAAGCAGAACGAAGCTATTGAAGATTTTGTACACACTACCCAATTGCCTGATGAATTAAAACAACATGCACAAAACTTACTGGATGCCCTTAATGCAGTAAAAGTGCTCGACCCTGCCTGTGGTTCGGGTGCCTTCCCTATTGGGATACTGCAAAAACTCATTGCCCTGAAACAGGAAATTGCACAGGTGCAAAACCCTAAAAAACAAATAAGCCAGGCAGCAACTTATAAGCTGAAATTAGACACGATACAAAACTCTATTTATGGAATAGACATACAACCAATGGCAGTAGAACTAAGTAGGCTGCGCTGCTGGCTGAGCTTAGTGGTTGATGAAGAGAACGATAACATAAAAGCATTACCTAACCTTGATTTTAAGTTTGTTTGTGCCGACAGTTTAGTTGATGTGCCGGAGAACGAGTATGTAAGAATCCAATCACAAAAAAGTTTGGATGAATTTACAGCAGCGACAGCACAGTACTTTAATCCCGATTACGCCCAAAAAACTGAACTAAAAGTTACGATAAAACGTTGCCTGAATGAAATAACCAATACGCATGATAGCGCAATAAATCTGATTATTACCCAATTACGAAAAGAAAGAAACAGTGCATCGCCCGGCAGACTGAAACAATTAGAAAAATCTTTGGTAGTACATACCAAAGAGCAATCAGTTTGGCATAGCTACAGAAATATTTTTGAGAATAAAAAAGTTGAGTTTTTCAATTTGCTATATTTTTTCCCGTTAGTAAAAAATGGGTTTGATATAGTAATAGGTAATCCGCCGTATGTGCAATTACAGAGTAATGGCGGGCAATTAGCCAACATGTATGCAGGTGAAAATTTTAAAACTTTTGCTCGAACTGGCGATATATACGCCCTGTTTTATGAAAAAGGATTTCACTTATTGCGAAATAAGGGGATACTATCCTTCATCACCTCTAATAAATGGATGCGTACAGGTTATGGCGAAAAACTCAGGGAATATTTACTTACCGAAACAAACCCTTTGCGGTTAATTGATTTTGGCGGTTTCCAAGTATTTGATGCCACAGTTGACACGAATATACTCATTGCTGAAAAAGCATATTTTCAGAATAATATAAAGACCTGTGTCTTAAACAAGAGCTTTAGTTTAGATAATATGAGCGATTATTTTAGACAGAATAGCCATCAAGCCAATTTCAATTCAGGTAGTAGTTGGGCTGTATTATCAACAATTGAACAACAGATTAAGACGAAGATTGAAAAAGCGGGTATCCCACTCAAAGATTGGGATGTCAGTATCTACAGAGGAATACTTACCGGATACAATGAAGCTTTTATTATTGATTCTGCAACAAGAGATAAACTTGTTGGCGCTTCGCCAAATTCAGCCGAAATTATACGACCAATTTTACGTGGCAGGGATGTTGAAAAGTATAGGGCAAATTGGCAAGGTCAATATCTCATTGCTTCTCATACTGGTTATAAAGATGTGAATGGGAAAATAATACACCCAATAAACATAGAAAATTACCCTGCGGTAAAAGAGCATTTAGACACGTATTGGGATGAAATAAGTGCCCGGCAGGATAAAGGGATTACCCCGTATAATCTTAGAAGTTGCATTTATATGGACGATTTTTTTAAGCAAAAAATTATGTATCCGAACATGACGAAATACATGCCATTTATTTATGACAATAATGGGTATTTTATTAATGATAAAGGCTTTATCATTACAGGTAAAAATACCGCATATCTAACCGCTTTTTTTAATTCCAGTCTCTTTAAATTTTGCTTCAGAGAAAATTTTCCCGAATTGCAGGGTGGTACAAGAGAATTACGTAAGATATTCTTTGATAAGATTCCTGTTATGAAAATTACAGACCAGCAAAATGTAGTTTTTGAGCAAAGTGTTATCAAAATTCAAAAAAGGAAAAATGAACAAAAAGCAACAATAGAGTTAGAAAAGGAAATAGACGGTTTAATATTTGATTTGTATGATTTAAGTAAAGATGAAAGAGACGCAATTGGATTTATTGAGATAACCTGACAAAATCGATTTCTTCCTCACTTAAACCAAATAGCGAAAAGACGATTTTATCAATATTCTTTTCAAAACCGGATATATCGGAAGCGGTATTTTCGGATTGTGCGTCAATGCATCTATCCACTAATGCTATAATCTCATTTTTCTGTTTTTCAGTAGCTTTCGGTATTCGTAAAGGTTCTAACGCTTGAACGCTTGTGATGACATCACCTGTACCTGTTTTGGGCGAATTATTCAGCAACTCTGATTTACTTATGGTTGAGTTTAAATAGCCCACCAGAAACTTCATATCATTTCCCGTTGCAAAACAGGTGCTATCTAAGCAAAATAAACCAGTTTCATCGTATGAAAAGCGAAGAACAGAACCTATTCTTTTCCAGACGATTTTTTGCTTAAAAAAATCGTCCTTATAACTTATACTGTCTTGTGTTTCGAACCATTTATTATGAGTTTTCTTCCTTGCTCCAGGATCACCCGTTTGTTTTATTCTATCAAAACCAAATGATAATAGATGCTCTTTTACAGAAGGGTAATCATCAATGTTCAAATTAAGGCTTGGGAAAGTACCAATGATATACAAGCCAGCCCAATTAGCCCTATACTTTTCAACATCCCTGCCACGTAAAATTGGTCGTATAAAACTATCAGCTTTTGGACATTTTCTTATCAATTCATCTCTTTTCTCAGCGGAGATAATAAACGCTTCATTAAACCCGGTTTTTATACCGTAATTAATTTGTACATCCCAGTTTTTCAATGGTACACCAGCCTTTTCTATTTTCTCTTTTATTTGTTGCTCTATGTCACCAAGTACAACCCAGCTATTATTTGTAAAGCTGCTAAAGCTGCTATTCTGTCTAAAATAATCGCTCAATTAACTTAGACGAAAAACATCATGATATACGGATACATTCGGGTAAGCACCGACAAAC